>DATCQG010000089.1:0-4801 GCA_036569625.1 Dermatophilaceae bacterium
CCTGGTTCAGCTCAACCATCGTGGCTCCTTCGAGGCCTTGTCGGGAATGGTGCGAGTCAGTTACCTGCAGCGGCGGGCTCGGTCGAACGCTCGGCGATCTTGCTCCGGACGTCATCCATGTCCAGCTCCCGGATGCCGGCAATGACCTGCTCCAGGGCGGCCGCTGGCAAGGCGCCCGGCTGGCTGAAAACGAGGATGCCCGCCCGGAAGCCCATCAGGGTCGGGATCGAGGTGATCTGGGCCGATCCCGCCAGAGACTGCTCGGCCTCGGTGTCCACCTTGCCGAACACGATGTCGGGGTGGGCGATCGATGCGGCCTCGAAGACCGGAGCGAACATCACGCATGGTCCGCACCAGGCCGCCCACCAGTCGACGAGCACGATGTCGTTCTCGAGCACGGTCTGCTCGAAGGTAGCTGCGGTCAGCGCCTGGGTGGTCATGGGGCTCCCTCTCGATGTCTGAATAAATACCGTCGGGGGTATCAACATACCGTCGATGTCGAACATTCCTCAAGCCCGTGCAGCAGGAGGTGGAATGCCTGAACCGGGACGAGCGTTGGCATCGTCGAATACCCCCCTGGGTATTTATCCGGTGTTCAACCACTTCACAGATGGAGTCAGCATGCTTGAGGTCCCCCTGTCAGCATTCGCCGCGGCCCACTCCGACGGCGCAGTCGTCGTCGATGTCCGCGAACCCGGCGAGTACGTGGGCGGTCATGTCCCCGGTGCCACCCTCGTACCGATGGGACAGGTCCCGTCGCGCATGTCCGAGCTCCCCAGGGACAAGCCGATCTACCTCATCTGTGCAAGCGGCAACCGCAGCCTCTCCACAGCAAGCTACCTGATCCGCGCTGGCTACGACGCTCATTCGGTCACCGGCGGCACCGGCGCCTGGGCCCGTACGGGGCACCCTGTCGTGAGGGGCCACCGGCCCAACGCCGCCTGACGCACAGCTGCATCGCCCGCATTATTCTGCGGAATATCGATCCGACGTCATCGAACCAACCCGGAGGACATCACCGATGGTCACCATCGTTCCCATCGAGACCCCCACGCTGGGGGATCGAAGCTACCTCGCTCACGACGGTCGGGTCGCGTTCGTCGTCGACCCGCAGAGGGACATCGATCGCGTGCTCGACCTTGCCGAGGCGACAGGCGTGCGGATAAGCCACGTCTTCGAGACCCATATTCACAACGACTACGTCACGGGCGGCCTGGCCCTCGCGAAGGCGACCGGCGCGGCATACCACGTGAATGCGGCCGACGAGGTTGCCTACGAGCGGGTCCCGGTCCGCGATGGTGACGTCATCGACGTCAGTGACGCGTTGCGGGTCCGGGTGATTGCCACGCCGGGTCACACCTACACCCACCTGTCGTACTCGCTGGAGAGCCGCGGTGAGCACGTCGGCGTCTTCTCCGGCGGGTCGCTGCTCTTCGGCTCCACCGGCCGGCCGGACCTGCTCGGGCCGGATCACACCGACGCGCTGGTCCACCACCAGTACGCCTCCGTGCGCCGGCTTGCCGCCGAGCTCCCCGACCGTGCCCAGGTGCTGCCCACCCATGGGTTCGGCAGCTTCTGCTCGGCCACACAGTCCGAGGCCACATCCTCGACGATCGGCCAGGAGAAGCGCGCCAACCCGGCGCTGACCCAGACCGAGGCGGACTATGTGGACGAGCTGCTCGCCGGTCTGGACGCGTACCCCGCGTACTACGCGCACATGGGCGCGGCGAACTCCACGGGTCCGGGCGCTGCCGACCTCAGGGCTCCCGAGCCGGCCGACTCCGCGGCCCTTCGCGACCGCCTCGAAGCCGGCGAGTGGGTGGTGGACCTTCGCACCCGCGCCGCGTTCGCCAGCGGCTTCGCGCCGGGCACCTTCAACTTTGGCATCGACGGTCAGTTCGCGACCTACCTGGGCTGGATCATCCCCTGGGGAACCCCGCTCACGCTGCTGGGTGAGACGCCCGAGCAGGTGGCCGAGGCCCAACGCGAGCTCGTCCGGATCGGCATAGACAGGCCAGCCGCGTCGGCCACCGGCTCCCCGCGGGACTGGACCGACCGCCCCCTGCAGAGCCTGGAGCGGGCCACGTTCGCCGACCTGGCCCATGTGCTCCGTCACCGCGGCGTGGCCGTGCTCGACGTGCGACGCGAAGGGGAGTGGCGCGAGGCTCACATCGACGGCGCCCTGAACATCCCCTTCCACGAGCTCATCACCCGGGCCGCCGAGGTGCCGGAGGGAGAGGTTTGGGTGCACTGCGCGGCTGGTTACCGCGCTTCCATCGCCGCCTCGATCCTGGCGGCTGCGGGCAGCCACGTGGTGGCCGTCGACGACTCCTTCGCGGAGCAGGCCACCGCTGCCGGCCTGCCGATCGTCACCGCGCACCAGCACACCGGCGCCGTATGAGCGTCGACCACGCGGTCACTTCCCCGTACGTCGCAACCCGCTGAACGGAGACCCTTTCGTGCTTGTGCTGGCCATCCCGATCGGGCTGCTCATCGGCCTCAGTCTCGGCGCCCTCGGTGGTGGCGGGTCGATCCTGACTGTGCCAGCCCTGGTCTACCTCCTCGGTCAGGACACCCGGGCCGCCACGACCGGATCGCTGTTGATCGTGGGTGTTACCGCATTGGCGGGAGTGAGCGCCCACCGCCGGGCAGCCCACGTGCGCGTGGCTTCGGGGGTGGTCTTCGGAGTGCTCGGAACCGCGGGGACGTACGTCGGTTCGCGGCTGTCCGCCCACGTCGCGCCCGATGTGCTGCTCGCTGCGTTCTCGATCCTCATGCTCATCGTCGCCGCAGCGATGTTCGCGCGCAGCAGGCGCGGTCAAGGTGCAGCACGCGCCACAGGGGCCGACGAGGGTCCCATCATCAGGTTGCGTCCGTCCTTCGCCTGTGTGTGCCCGCGCGCCGCGGCCGTGGTCCTCACGGCAACCGTCGTCGGACTCTTGACCGGTTTCTTCGGCGTCGGCGGCGGGTTCGTCGTCGTCCCCGCGCTCGTCCTGGTGCTGGGC
Organism: Dermatophilaceae bacterium; assembly: GCA_036569625.1. Taxonomy (GTDB): domain Bacteria; phylum Actinomycetota; class Actinomycetes; order Actinomycetales; family Dermatophilaceae; genus UBA4719. The sequence goes on from DATCQG010000089.1 coordinate 3,006, forward strand.
TTCGCGATGCCTGTCGCCGTCGGCACCTCGCTGCTGGTGATCTCGATCAACAGCGCCTCTGCCCTCATCGCCCGCCTGGGCCACGGCCTGGCCCTGGACTGGGCTCTCATCGGTTCGTTCACCGCGGCCGCGATCATCGGCAGCCTGCTCGGCGGCCGGGTCACCTCACGGGTGCAGCCCCGACTGCTCGCACAGGGCTTCGCGCTGCTTCTGGTTGCGGTCTCGCTCTACACGGCAGCGCGCAGTATTCCGCAGCTGGTCTGAGCCGTGCCCCTCACCCCTCAGGCGCCAGCGAGACACGCCGGCGGCAGGTCGAACCAGCGCAGGTGCTCGAAGTCCGCGGACACCAGACCTTCGGGCGCCTCGTTGGACGTGGGCGTTGCCTCCTCGAGGACCACCCTGGCCTCCTCGAGGTAGGTCCCGAGCGCCGACTCCGGAGCACGGTCCTTGTGGTGCGGGTACTGCAGGTGACCCCGCGCGTCATACCTCAGCTGCCCGAGGCGCAGAGGAGGCTCCTCCGGTCCCCGGCGGTGCCGCCACAGACCCGTCGCCGGCTCGAACCGATAGTCGCCGAGCAGGCGCCACCCGTCCCGGGCCACGAGCCGCACGGCCTCGACGATGTAGGAGAAGACGGCCTCGGAGAGGAAGTAGTTGAAGTTCACCCGGACCCAACCGGGCTTGATTCCCTCGCAACCGTGGGCGATCTCACGGTCGAACTCGCGCGAACGGTCAAGGTCGATTCCCAGCAGCCGGTGTCCGTACGGGCCTGCGCACGAGCAGCCGCCACGGGACTGGATCCCGAAGAGGTCATTGAGGAGGGCCACGGCGAAGTTGTGGTGCAGGTAGCGCCCGCTGGGTGCGCGCACGACGAACGAGACGATCGAGAGCCGCTCCGCCTCGAGGTTGCCCAGGATCTCGATGGCCGGCTCCTGCAGCCAGGTGCCGATGGCACGCCGCAGGTAGTCCTCTTCGTGGGATCGGATCACGTCCACCCCAACGGCCTGCTTCAGCTGGAAGACCAGCCCGGCACGGATCGCCTCGACGATGGCCGGGGTGCCGCCCTCTTCACGCTGGGCCGGGTCGTCGAGGTACCGATGCTCACTGGGGTTGACATAGGCCACGGTCCCGCCGCCGACGACGTCGGGCACCCGGTTGCGCAGCAGCTCGCGCCGCACGACCAGGACACCCGGGGTGCTGGGACCGCCGATCAGCTTGTGGGGACTGAGGAAGATCGCGTCCTTGTAGGACAGCGGGTCGTCCCCGGGCCCGTCATACATCTCGATGTCGACGTACGGGGCGGCCGCGGCGAAGTCCCAGAACGACAGGGCGCCATGGCGATGCAGCAGCGCCGAGATGCCGTGGGTGTCGCTGACGATGCCAGTGACGTTGCTGGCGGCCGAGAAAGAGCCGATGAGCAGTGGACGGGCGGCATACCTCGTGAGCTCCCGCTCGAGCTGGGCGGCGTCGATGTGCCCGTCGGGGTCCTGGGGAATCACCACGACGTCGGCAAGCGACTCGCGCCAGGGCAGCTCGTTGGAATGGTGCTCGAAGGGCCCGATGAACACGACGGGGCGTTCTTCGGCCTTGATGGTGTCACTGAGGTGGTAGCTGTCGTCCATGCTCGAGGGGAGGCGGATCCCGAGGATGCCGACCAGCTTGTCGATGGCTCCGGTGCAGCCCGAGCCGGCGAAGATGACAACGGTCTCCTCATCGCCGCCGACCGCGTCATGGATGATCGCGCGAGCGTCCTCACGCAGCCGGGTGGTCTGCAGGCCGGTGCCGCTGGACTCCGTGTG
>DATCQG010000090.1:0-14569 GCA_036569625.1 Dermatophilaceae bacterium
TGGTCAGTTCAGTCGCCCGAAGATCGCCGACCGCGAAGCCACTGAGGTCGAGGCGGCACGGCTGAACCCCAAGTACACGTTCGACACCTTCGTCATCGGCGCCAGCAACCGGTTCGCCCACGCAGCGGCGGTCGCCGTGGCTGAGGCGCCGGCCAAGGCGTACAACCCGTTGTTCGTCTACGGCCAGTCCGGGCTGGGCAAGACCCACCTGCTGCACGCGATCGGCCACTACGCCCGTAACCTCTACCCGAACGTGCGTGTGCGCTACGTGAACTCCGAGGAGTTCACCAACGACTTCATCAACAGCATCCGCGACGACAAGGCCTCGGCCTTCCAGAGCCGATACCGCAACGTGGACGTCCTGCTGATCGATGACATCCAGTTCCTGCAGGGCAAGGTGCAGACCCAGGAAGAGTTCTTCCACACCTTCAACACCTTGCACAACGCCAACAAGCAGGTCGTGATCACCTCTGACCTGCCGCCCAAGCAGCTCAGCGGCTTCGAGGAACGGATGCGCAGCCGCTTCGAGTGGGGCCTGCTCACCGACGTCCAACCCCCAGACCTCGAGACCCGGATCGCCATCCTTCGCAAGAAGGCGATCCAGGAGAAGATGACCACCCCTGATGACGTGCTGGAGTTCATCGCGAGCAAGATCTCGACGAACATCCGCGAACTCGAGGGCGCACTCATCCGGGTCACGGCGTTCGCCAGCCTCAACCGGGCGCCGGTCGACCTCAACCTGGCCGAGCTCGTGCTCAAGGACAGCTTCCCCTACGACCAGGGCAGCCAGATCACGTCCTCGACGATCATGGCGCAGACCGCGGCGTACTTCGGGCTGACCATCGAGGACCTGTGCGGCCCGTCACGCTCCCGGGTCCTGGTGACGGCGCGACAGATCGCGATGTACCTCTGCCGCGAGCTGACCGAGCTGTCGCTGCCCAAGATCGGCCAGCAGTTCGGTGGCCGCGACCACACCACCGTCATGCACGCCGACCGCAAGATCCGTCATCTGCTGTCGGAGCGCCGCGCGATCTACAACCAGGTCACCGAGCTGACCAACCGGATCCGTAACCAGTCCCGCTGACCCTCATCGCAACCGGTCACCGCAACCACAGTCGCTTCTTCAGCGCGATCACCGCATCCAGCCCGTATGACGAGGCCGGGCCGGCTCTCATGCATTCTGGACACGTCCACATTCTGGGGATAACTCTGTGGACGCCTGTGCGTGGCGGCGAGAGGAACGCTGTGGACATTCGGGGGACAAGCGGTGGATGACTGCCCCAAGGATGGGGGTAACCGCAGTCATCTCGACCCGGTCCTGTGGACGACCCGAGACGATCCACAGCGGGCCCGAGATGTCCACACCCGCCATCCACCCGTCATACACAGAGCGCTGAAGGACGTCACCTGCGACGACGGGGTTTGTGCACATGATCCACAGGCCCTACTACAACGATGAGACCTGGATAGATGTTATTTCGCCCCGAGTACCTGGGGACAGAACAACCACTGGTCCAAGCTCCTCGAACGACAAAGTGCCAAGACCTGTGTGGCGGGTGGTCCGGGTGCATTAGGGTCAGGGCGCACCCGTATCGCGCGCCGCGGTTTCCTTGCGGTGTCGCTGTCATGACATGTTCGTCGAAGGGCGGTAACCGGTGAAGTTTCGGGTTGAGCGCGATGTTCTCGCCGAGGCTGTGACGTGGGTTGCCCGCGGCCTGCCCAGCCGTCCGCCGGTCCCGGTGCTGGCTGGTGTGCTGATCGAGGCCAGTGACGAGGGAACACTCACCCTGTCCGCCTTCGACTACGAGGTCTCGGCCAAGGTGACAGTCGCCGCCGAGGTTGCCGAGTCTGGCACCGTCCTGGTGCTCGGCCGGCTGCTGGCCGACATCTCGCGCAACCTTCCGGACCGCCCGATCGACGTGAGGACCGACGGCAACAAGGTCGAGGTCACCTGCGGTTCCAGCCGATTCAGCCTGCTGCTGATGCCCGCAGACGACTACCCCACACTGCCGTCCTCCCCGGCCATCAGCGGCACCATCGCAGGGGACGTCTTCACCCAGGCCGTGGCCCAGGTCGCGATCGCTGCGGACCGGGGCGACACCCTGCCGATCCTGACCGGCGTCCGGGTCGAGATCGAGGGCGACAAGATCACTCTTCTGGCTACCGACCGCTACCGCCTGGCGATGCGCGAGCTGACCTGGAACCCCGAGTCCACCGACGCGAGCCACATCGCCCTGGTGCCTGCCCGGACGCTGTCCGACACGGCCAAGGCGCTGGGCGCCTCTGGCTCGATCGAGATCCACCTCGGCGGCGGGGCCGCGGGCGACGGGCTGATCGGCTTCGAGGCAGGGCAGCGTCGTTCGACCACGCGTCTGCTCGACGGCGAGTACCCGAAGGTCACCTCGATCTTCCCCTCCAGCGCCGAAACCGAGTCGGTCATCGAGACCGGTGCTCTGGTCGAAGCGGTCAAGCGGGTGGCCCTGGTTGCCGAGCGCAACACCCCTGTACGCCTGCGCTTCACCGACGGCCAGGTCGTCATCGAGGCCGGCGCCGGCGATGACGCCCAGGCCAGTGAGGCCGTCGAGGCGGTCATGACCGGGCCCGAGATCGAGATCGCCTTCAACCCGCAGTTCCTGCTGGACGGGCTGGGAGCCGTGGGAACGGAATACAGCCGGCTGTCCTTCACCCAGAGCAGCCGCCCGGCGGTCCTCTCGGGCCAGGACAAGGTCGACGGAGATGCCGACACGTCCTACCGTTACGTCCTGATGCCGGTGCGCTTCGCCAGCTGAATCGCAATCACGTTGCCGCCGACCGCGATCGGCGACCAGGAAGGTTTCTGCCATGCACCTCGGACTCATCGGCCTGGGCAAGATGGGCGGCAACATGCGCGAGCGGATTCGCGGTGCGGGCCACACCGTCGTCGGCTACGACCGGGCCCCCCGGCTCAGTGACGTCAAGAGCCTCAAGGCGCTGGTGGCCAAGCTGCCGGCCCCCCGCGTCGTGTGGGTCATGGTGCCCGCCGGTGCTGCCACGGACGAGACGATCACCGAGCTGGCCGGCCTTCTCTCCGAGGGCGACCTGGTCGTGGATGGCGGCAACACGAAGTTCACGGACGACGTGACGCACGCAAAGGAGCTGGCCGCCAAGGGGATCGGCTTCGTCGACTGTGGTGTCAGCGGCGGCATCTGGGGACTGGACAACGGCTACGGCCTGATGTGTGGCGGCGACGCCGAGCACGTCGCGATGGTGATGCCGATCTTTGACGCTCTTCGCCCCAAGGGCCCCCGTGACGAAGGCTTCGTGCACTCGGGCGATGTCGGCGCCGGGCACTACGTCAAGATGGTGCACAACGGCATCGAGTACGGACTGATGCAGGCGTATGCCGAGGGCTTCGAGCTGCTCCTGGCCAAGGACAGCGTCAAGGATGTTCCGGGCAGCTTCAAGGCGTGGACCCGTGGCACCGTCGTCCGCTCCTGGCTCCTGGACCTGATGGTCGACGCTCTCGAGGAGGACCCCGACCTCGGCCAGATCCGGGGCTTCGTCAACGACTCGGGCGAGGGTCGCTGGACCGTGCAGGAAGGCATCGAACACGCCGTGCCGATGCCGGTGATCGCGGCCTCGCTGTTCGCCCGTTTCGCCTCGCGCCAGGACGACTCCCCGCAGATGAGGGCCGTGGCCGCGCTGCGCAACCAGTTCGGCGGACACGCGGTGACCAAGGCCGGCGAGGCCGGTGTGCTGACCGATCACTGACCGGCAGGTGACGGCATCGTGCACCTGAGCAGTCTGAGTGTCGTCGACTTCCGCAGCTATGCCAGCGCCGAGCTGCCGCTGTCGCCGGGGATCACCACCCTGATCGGGCTCAACGGCCAGGGCAAGACCAACCTGGTCGAGGCGGCCGGCTATCTGGCCACACTGGGTTCCCATCGCGTCGCAGCCGACACGCCCTTGGTCCGGTTCGGTGCGCAACAGGCCATCATTCGCGGCGCGGTGGTCCGTGAGGGACGCGAGACACTGATCGAGCTCGAGATCAACAGCGGTCGGGGCGGCGGCAGCCGAAACAGGGCTCGGCTCAACCGCTCACCGGTCCCCCGCCCCCGCGAGATCCTGGGCAACCTGCGCACCGTGTTGTTCGCGCCCGAGGACATGGCGCTGGTCAAGGGCGACCCCTCCGAGCGACGCCGGTTCCTGGACGAGCTGCTGGTGGCCCGTCAGCCGCGCTGGGCGGGTGTGCGGGCGGACTACGACAAGGTGCTCAGGCAACGCAACGCCCTGCTGAAGTCGGCCGCGCCGGTCCTGAGAAGGCGTGGCGCCCGGCGTACCCACGGGTTATCCACAGGCTCCCCCCCACCTTTGTCCACAGAGGCTGTGGACAAAGGTGGGGCGACGGACGGTGTTTCGGACGCGGGGGCGGGCCACAGTGTTGGAGATGTGGGGGCGACCGGCAAGGTTCGAGATGCAATGGCGACCGACGGTGTCTCGGACGCGCTGCACACCCTGGACGTGTGGAACGGCCAGCTCGCCCGCGTCGGCGCCCAGCTGTTGTATGCGCGGCTGCGCCTCACCCGTGACCTCGGCCCGTATCTGACCAGCGCGTACGACGAGGTCAGCGACACCGCTGCCGATGCGCGCATCGCCTACAGGTCATCGCTGCGCGAGGAGATGTCCCGCGCCATCGCGGCCGGTACGGTTCCAGAGATGGACGAGCTGCACGACGAGCTCCTGGCCTCGCTCGAGGCTGTGCGGGTCAACGAGATCGAGCGGGGCATCTCGCTGGTCGGCCCCCATCGTGACGACCTGGTGCTCACCCTCGGCCCGCTGCCGGCCAAGGGCTACGCCAGCCACGGCGAGTCCTGGTCCCTTGCGCTGGGACTGAGGCTCGCGGCATACCAGCTGCTGCGGCACGACCTGGGCGAGGATCCGGTGCTGATCCTGGATGACGTCTTTGCCGAGCTCGACTCCGGTCGTCGCGAGCGGCTGGCCGCGCTGATCGCCGACTGTGAGCAGGTGCTGATCACCGCGGCCGTGCCCGATGACGTGCCCGCCGTGCTGGCCGACTCCGGCACGACCTACCGCGTGACGCTGGGCCAGGTGACCCGTGCCGACTGACAAGCGACCTCCTGCAGGCAGCAACGAGGCGGGCGCCGGCGACGACGTGCCGAGCGATCCGTTGATCGGCGAGCCGGACGAGGATACGGCTGACACGGCGGCGGCGTCGGCGCTGGCCCGAGCGCGTGAAGCCGCCCGGGCCAAGGGTTTTCGGCCGGGTAGCAGGCCGATGCGCAAGCGCCGTCCCCTCGGCCAGCAGGACCACAACCTGGCTGGCTCCGGCCGCGACCCGTCGTTGCTCGGTGACCAGATGGATCGGCTGCTGGTCGACCGCGGCTGGAAGGTGGACGTGGCAGTCGGCGCGGTGATGGGGCGCTGGGACACAATCGTGGGCACCGACGTCGCCGCGCACTGCACGCCCGTGACGTTCGGCGACGGCGTCCTGACCGTGCGAGCGGACTCCACCGCGTGGGCCACCCAGCTGCGGCTGATGTCCTCTTCGATCCTCGCCAGGCTCGAGGCCGAGGTCGGCAAGGACACCGTTGTCGAGCTTCGGGTGCAGGGTCCTAGTGCGCCGTCATGGACCCGGGGACTGCGAAAGTCGACCGGCCCGGGGCCTCGCGACACGTACGGCTGACCGCACGGCTGACCGCACGACGGACCTCCCGGTGACCAGCGATGGACCTGCCGGGGCCGTGCGATGGCGCACCCCTCACCGAGGCCATTTTCGGACGCTGAGAGGCCCACCGGCGTGGGGGGAGTACGAACTACAGGTTTCTTTACCGGAAAATGGCGTTGACGGGCCTCCTGAGGCACGTCTTGTCAGTGGCGACAGGTAGACTCAAGAACGATTCGGCGGCCCGCGAGACGAGGTGCCGGGAGTGTTCCACATGGACGGACGTGGAGGCCTCCCGGGATCACACGGCGTCTCGTGTGGCCGCTTCCCGTGCCCGACCCCGACCCATCTACCGCGATGTAGCTGACCGAGCCGCGCGCGGACCGCTGGGCCACTGCATTTAGAGCCACCGCATTCAGAGCCAAAGGAGCACCGTGTCCGAGGTCAGCCCCGAGAACCCGCCCGACGCCGAGAACGCAGCCACCACGAACGCAGCCACCACGAACGGGCACCTGGCACCACGACCTGACGGACCGGCATATGACGCGAGCGCCATCACGGTTCTCGAGGGACTCGAGGCGGTCCGCAAGCGCCCCAGCATGTACATCGGCTCCACCGGTGAGCGCGGCCTGCATCACCTGGTCTGGGAGGTCGTGGACAACTCGGTCGATGAGGCGCTGGCTGGCCACGCCGACCACATCGAGGTCACCCTGCAGCCCGACGGCGGGGTCAAGGTCGTGGACAACGGCCGCGGCATTCCCACCGGCATCATGGAGGGTGAGGGCAAGCCGGCCGTCGAGGTCGTCCTGACCCAGCTGCATGCCGGCGGTAAGTTCGGCGGCGGCGGTTATACCGTCTCCGGTGGCCTGCACGGCGTGGGCATCTCGGTGGTCAACGCCCTCTCGGACAAGGTCAACGTCGAGGTCCGCCAGCGGGGCAGCGTGTTCCGACAGACCTTCCTCAAGGGCGTGCCCGCGGCCGAGCTGTCCAGGGACGAGGACAGTGAGGCGACCGGCACCACGGTCACCTTCTGGGCCAGCGCCGACATCTTCGATAGCACGACCTACGAGTACGAGACGCTGCGAGCCCGGTTCCAGCAGATGGCGTTCCTGAACAAGGGCCTGACCATCACGCTGACCGACGAGCGCCCACGGGCGGTCGAGGCCATCGAGGCGGCAGTGGCGGCCGAGGACGCTGAGGCCACCGAGGAGCTCGAACACGACGGCGAGGACACCAAGCCGATCAAGGCCCGGACGGTCTCCTACCGCTATGACGACGGCCTGGTCGACTACGTCAAGCACCTGGTCGGTTCCAAGCGGTCGGAGCCGGTTCACCCCGAGGTCATCTCGTTCGAGCTCGAGGACACGGTGCGCAAGATGTCCCTCGAGGTCGCGATGCAGTGGACCAGCGCCTACTCCGAGTCGGTCCACACCTACGCCAACACGATCAACACCCACGAAGGCGGCACCCACGAAGAGGGCTTCCGGGCAGCAATGACCAAGCTGGTCAACGACTTCGCCCGAGGGCAGAAGCTGCTCAAGGACAAGGAGGAGAACCTCACCGGTGACGACATCCGCGAGGGCCTGACCGCCGTCGTCTCGGTCAAGCTGGCCGAGCCTCAGTTCGAGGGCCAGACCAAGACCAAGCTGGGCAACTCCGAGGTCAAGGGCTTCGTACAGCGGGCCATGACCGACCAGTTCGGCCACTGGCTCAGCGGGCACCCGACCGAGGGCCGCGACATCGTCCGCAAGTCGGTCCAGGCGTCGGCGGCCCGGATGGCGGCGCGCAAGGCCCGTGAGGCCACCCGCCGCAAGGGCCTGCTCGAGTCCGGCGGTCTGCCCGGCAAGCTGAGGGACTGCCAGAGCAACGACCCCGCCATCAGCGAGGTCTTCATCGTCGAGGGCGACTCGGCAGGCGGTTCGGCGGTTCGTGGTCGCAACCCGCACAACCAGGCGATCCTGCCGATCCGCGGCAAGATTCTCAACGTCGAGAAGGCCCGGATCGACAAGGTGCTGGCCAACAACGAGGTGCAAGCCCTCATCTCGGGCTTCGGCACCGGCATCGGCGAGGACTTCGACCTGGCCAAGGCTCGCTATCACAAGATCGTGCTGATGGCCGATGCCGACGTGGATGGTCTGCACATCCGCACGCTGCTGCTCACCTTGTTGTTCCGCTTCATGCGCCCGCTGATCGAGGCCGGCTTCGTCTACCTCGCCCAGCCGCCGCTGTTCCGGCTCAAGTGGAGCAACCACACCCACCAGTACGCCTACTCCGACCGTGAACGTGACGCGTTGCTCCTGGCCGGGCAGGGACAGGGATGGCGACTGCCCAAGGACGCCGGGATCCAGCGCTACAAGGGTCTGGGCGAGATGGACTACCAGGAGCTGTGGGAGACCACGATGGACCCCGACCACCGGATCCTGCTCCAGGTCACCCTCGACGACGCCGCCGCCGCGGACGAGATCTTCGCGGTTCTGATGGGCGAGGACGTCGAGAGCCGGCGTAGCTTCATCCAGCGCAACGCCCGCGACGTTCGCTTCCTCGACATCTAGCGCCAACCCGCGGCGCGGGCTTGCGCCATACAGACTGAATTGCACTGAGAGATAAGGGAACTGGACTGTGACTGAGCAGCCGCCGATCATTGAGACCGACCGCATCGAACCGGTCGACATCAACCTCGAGATGCAGCGCAGCTACATCGACTACGCCATGACGGTCATCGTCAGCCGCGCGCTGCCCGATGTGCGCGACGGCATGAAGCCGGTGCACCGCCGTGTCGTCTACGCGATGTATGACGGGGGCTACCGTCCCGACCGCGGCTACAACAAGTGCTCGCGTGTCGTCGGCGAGGTCATGGGTCAGTACCACCCCCACGGCGACTCCTCGATCTATGACGCGTTGGTGCGCCTCGTGCAGGACTGGTCGCTGCGTTACCCGCTGGTCGACGGTCAGGGCAACTTCGGCTCCCCCGGTGACGACCCGGCTGCTGCGCCCAGATACACCGAGTGCCGGATGGCGGCCCTCGCCATGGAGATGGTCCGCGACATCGACCAGGACACGGTCGACTTCAGGGACAACTACGACGGCAAGACCCAGGAGCCGACGGTTCTGCCGAGCCGGTTCCCCAACCTGCTGGTCAACGGTTCCGCCGGCATCGCGGTCGGCATGGCCACCCAGATCCCGCCGCACAACCTGCGTGAGGTCGCGGCCGGGGTGCAGTGGCACCTCGATCACCCTGAGGCCCCGCGCGAAGAGCTGCTCGCGTATGTGATGACCCAGATCCAGGGCCCGGACTTCCCCACCGGCGCGCTCATCCTCGGACGCCGGGGCATCGAGGACGCCTACCGCACCGGTCGCGGCTCGATCATCATGCGCGCCGTGGTCGAGGTCGAAGAGATCCAGAACCGGATCTGCCTGGTCGTGACCGAGCTGCCCTACCAGGTTAACCCGGACTCCCTTGCGCAGAAGATCGCGGAGCTGGTCAAGGACGGTCGCCTGGCCGGTATAGGCGACATCCGCGACGAGACGTCCGGGCGCACCGGCCAGCGACTGGTGATCGTGCTCAAGCGCGACGCCGTGGCCAAGGTGGTTCTCAACAACCTCTACAAGCACACCCAGCTGCAGACCACCTTCGGTGCCAACATGCTGGCCCTGGTCGACGGTGTGCCGCGCACTCTGCCGCTGAGCGCGTTCATCCGGCACTGGGTCGACCACCAGATGGACGTCATCCAGCGCCGGACCGCGTTCCGTCTGCGCAAGGCCGAGGAAGAGGCCCACATCCTGCGCGGGCTGCTCAAGGCCCTGGATGCACTCGACCAGGTCATCGCCCTGATCCGCGCCTCGGCCACCGTCGAGGTCGCACGTGACGGACTGATCGGGCTGCTCGAGATCGACGAGCTGCAGGCGATGGCGATCCTGAACATGCAGCTGCGCCGCCTGGCCGCCCTCGAGCGTCAGAAGCTGATCGACCGGAACGCCGAGCTGCAGGCGATGATCGACGAGTTCAACGCCATCCTGGCCTCACCGCAGCGTCAGCGCACGATCGTCAGCGAGGAGCTCGCCGAGATCGTGGCCAAGTACGGCGACGAGCGTCGTACCAAGATCGTGCCGTTCGACGGTGACATGTCGATGGAGGACCTCATCCCCGAGGAGGACGTGGTCGTCACGATCACCCGGGGTGGCTACGCCAAGCGCACCAAGGTCGACCTCTATCGCTCGCAGCATCGTGGCGGCAAAGGAGTCAAGGGCGCGAACCTGCGCGGCGACGACATCGTGGAGCACTTCTTCATCACGACCACCCACCAGTGGCTGTTGTTCTTCACCAACCTCGGTCGGGTCTACCGCGCCAAGGCCTATGAGCTTCCCGAAGCCAGTCGTGACGCCAAGGGTCAGCACGTCGCCAACCTGATGGCCTTCCAGCCCGGTGAGCAGATCGCCCAGGTCCTCGCCCTGCGTGACTACGTCACCGATCCCTACCTGGTGCTGGCCACCCGCAACGGCTTGGTCAAGAAGACCCGCCTGCCGGAATACGACTCCAACCGCTCAGGCGGTCTGATCGCGGTCAACCTGCGCGACGGGGACGAGCTGGTCGGCGTCGGCGTGGCCTCGCCCGCCGATGACCTGCTTCTCGTGTCGGTCAAGGGCCAGTCGGCCCGGTTCGCCGCGGACGACGAGACGCTGCGCCCGATGGGCCGGTCCACCAGCGGCGTGATCGGGATGAAGTTCCGCAACGGCGACAAGCTGTTGTCGATGAGCGTCATCGTGGACGGTTCCGACCCCGACGTGTTCGTGGTGTTCGAGAACGGCCTGGCGAAGCGGACCCTGGCATCGGAATACACAGCCAAGGGACGCGGGATCCTGGGTGTCAGGGTTGCCCAGCTCTCCGAGAGGGGTGGCGATCTGGTCGGAGGCCTCACGGTGGATGGGGAGGACGAGGTCATGGTTGTGATGGAGAAGGGCAAGATCGTCCGTTCACGCGTCGACGAGGTGCGTCGGACCGGTCGCAACACGATGGGCGTCCAGTTCGCCACCCCGGACAAGGGCGACTCGATCGTTGCGGTGGCACGCAACGCCGACCGCGGCATCGAGGGTGAGACCGACGACGACGAGGGCGATGCGGGGGATGACGGCGGTCCCGGTTCGGCGCCGACCGCCGAGGCCGATCAGGCCGCCGAGACGACCGCCGGGACCGAATCCCCAGTCCGGGCGGGTACCGTAGCGTCGGAAGAAGTTGAGGACGACACCGCGGGAGGCAGCGAGTGAGCACGGCTGGCGAAACTGGTACCCCGTTACGCACTGAAGGTCCACACCGCCCGGACGCGATGTCCGGCCCGGCGCCGACCCCCGGAGTGAACCGCCGTCCGGCTCCTCGTCGGGTCAAGCTCACCGTCTCGCGGGTGGACCCGTGGTCGGTGATGAAGATGTCGTTCCTGCTGTCGGTCGCCGTCGGCATCGCCGGGGTGGTCATGGTGACCGTGCTGTGGATGATCCTGTCCAGCATGGGCGTCTTCACCGACATCAACCGAACCGTCGAAGAGGTCCTGAGCAGCAACAACGGCTCCAGGTTCGACCTGATGGACTACATCGGCCTGGGTCGGGTGGTCTCCCTGTCGATCGTCATCGGTGTCATCGACGTCATCCTGATGACCGCGCTCGCGACGCTGGGCGCCTTCCTGTACAACGTCAGCTCGAGCCTCGTTGGTGGTCTGCAGCTCACGCTGACGGACGACTGAGGGAGCCGTTTGGATGGGACCACGAGGGTGGGGTAGCCTCGTGCGTCGCGCGCCTGTGAGTCGATCGGGGCAAGGTGTGCAACAGATGGCGAGCGGGCCTATAGCTCAGACGGTTAGAGCGCTTCCCTGATAAGGAAGAGGTCAGAGGTTCAAGTCCTCTTAGGCCCACCACCATCGCCTTGGCGTCTCCTTGACGCACGACGAGCAGCGCGAAAGAGTGTTGGTCATGAGAAAGCTCCTGTTGATGATCGCTACGGCTGCCGGCGTCCTGGCTATCCGCAAGAAGCTCAAGGACCAGCAGTCCGAGCAAGACCTCTGGGCCGAGGCCACGGACGAGGTTTGAAACTGGTTCAGTACGGTTCACCACCGTGCAGCACAACTGAACATCCCCTCGGGGACATAGCTCAATTGGTAGAGCGCCTGCTTTGCAAGCAGGAGGTCCGGGGTTCGATTCCCCGTGTCTCCACCCAGGTCAGAGGCCCTTTCCGCTCGACGGGAAGGGCCTCTTTCATGTCCGTGCTCCAGCAAAGCACGGCAACGGGGCGGCTCGATCGAACCGCCGCCGAGTCGAGTGGTCGGCGCTCGGTTGGGCATCTGTCTAGGCCGAGGCAAGGCGGTCGCGGTCGGAATGTCACGCCCCGACCGAGGCCGCCTTGCTGATCCATTCTCACCCGCCGAACGCCGCAAGGGAATGCGACCAGATGGTGCGATTACGTGATGATCTTGCCCAACGCTGGCCTCTGACGGTGTCCTGTGCGGTCGTGAGCCGTCAGCGCTCGTCGGCGCCTTCCCCTAGTGCGCTGGCTTATACGCCACCTGCATCACGCCCCCGCCCTTATGGTCCAGTTCAGCCCAGCCACAGCGCTACCGGCGGTACATCGCCCCCGGAGGCGCCGGTCCTAAGACCTTCTACGGGCAAGTGCGGCCAAGCCGCGCCCGGTCTTGATGTTCACCGAACCAATTCCATTCGGACAGCCTTATTAGCAAGGCATGTCTTTTTCAAAGAAACACTGCTGCCCACCGATGTCAACCACCATGAAGACGACCTTCACTTGCTGATCCCACGGGGTGGGGCTCGAAACCGGCTTTGTGGTTCCCGGCGGCAAATAGCCGCGACACAACCGGTGGCCACGGCCCATCAGCAAGTTGAGTCTTCGGGAGTACTACGTTGGTGGGACCGCACAACAGCGAACCGCACAACGGAGGGGATGCAATGAACGTCTTCAATCGTCGCCGCCCCTTCTCCCTCCACCGTGCTTGACTTCCTCCGCCCACAGTCGCCCCGAACTGCTGTCATCGGTGCGGTGATGTCCGTGGTCCTGCTCGCGGCATGCGCGAGCGGCTCCGACGAGGTGGTCCGTCCTGGTCCGCCCGCAGCCGTGCCCAAGGCTGTCGGCTACGAGTCCCGGCCGGTCGCCCAACCCCTGCCGGCTCCGGTGGCAACCTGCACGAATGCGCCTCCCGGATGGGGCCTGCGAGAGAATCGCCAGCCCGGGGTGGGCGACCTGGCGCCGAGCCGCACGGTACCGGGGATCGGCCGGGTGGCGGGCTACCTCGATTCGTTCACTGCGGTGTGCGGCCAGACCATGTCCGTGCATCTGTCCAGCCCGAGCGGCCCAACTCATGTGCGTCTGCGGGCGTTGAGGATCGGCGACTACCAGGGTGCCGGCTCTCGGCAGGTCTGGCAGTCGGACGTGCTCACCTCCCACAGGCAGAAAGAGGGCCTGCCCACCGGTCCGGATCGGGTCATCGTCGAGCATTGGCCGGTCACCAGCACCATCCATGTCGACGCCAGCTGGCCCCCGGGCATGTACCTCATCGAGATCGCCCCGGTCGGGCAGGGCCGGCCGTCTTATATCCCTCTGGTGGTGCGCACGTCGGGCGCGCGGTCGCCATACCTCGTCGTCGCGAGCGACCTGACCTGGTTGGCCTACAACGAGTACGGCGGCAGGAGCCTTTACTTCGGCCCGGGCATGACTCATGCGAAGAGTGTGGCCAACCGTTCCTACGTTGCCTCCGCCGACCGCCCCGTGGACGGAAGCGGCATGCGAACGGTGTTCACGATGAACATCCCGCTGATCAGGTTCCTGTCCCGCAACCGCATCTCGTATGACGTCACCACCGACAGCTCGCTGGACGCCACTCCCGCCCAGCTCGCGGGCCAGACAACGGTGCTCATCGGCGGTCACAGCGAGTACTGGACCAAGCGCATGTATGACGCGGCCGTCCAGGCGCGCGATGCAGGCAGCAACTTCGGGTTCCTCGGCGCCAACGAGGTCTACTGGCAGGGCAGGATCGAGCGTGACCAGAAGGGACGCGAGACCGCACTCACCGTCTACCGCGACTCCAAGCTCGATCGCCTGGCCAAGTCGAACCCCAGCACCACCACCATCCAGTGGCGACATCCCCCGCTCCTGCGAGACCCGGCCGCCTTGGTCGGCGTGGGCATGTCAGTGGTCGGCGTTCGTGGCGACTACGTCGTGAACACTGCGCCGTCCTGGCTCTTCGCCGGGACGAAACTGCGCAAGGACGACGTCCTCGAACTGGCCTTCGGCAACGAGGTGGACGCCCAGGAGCCGCCAACCGGGCACTCCCCGGCCAACCTTCAGGTCGTGCTCCACGGGGTAGCCGTCGCGGCTGGCAGCTCCCGGCCGCACACGGCCACAGCCGCCTACTACAGCGCGCCCAGCGGCGCAGGTGTCTTCGCAGCCGGGACGACCCTTTGGGTCTGCGGCCTTGACGCGACCTGCCCGAGTAATGCGACGCCGCAGGCCACGAGCGTTGCCATCCAGCAGATCACGCTCAACCTGTTCACGGCGTTCGGTGTCCCTCGGGCCGGCCGGCTCCACCCCAGTGTGGCCACCCCCTATGTGTCCTCGGTCCAGCTGGCCACACTGCTGCCCGTGGGTGGCGCCAGCGGCAGCGCCGAGGGCTAGCACGCACCTGTATTCCTGCTACCGGACGGGAGCAGGGGTCGGGTCGTCCCGAAGTGAGGTGACGCCGGGTGGACGTGCAGCCAGCCACCTGTCGAACGATGTGGCGGTGACCGGGCGAGACAGGAAATAGCCTTGGGCGACATCACAGCCGAAGGCAGCCAGGTCGGTAAGGGCCGCGGCGGTTTCTACTCCTTCGGCGATGATCGTCAGGCCGAGGTTGTGGCCGAGGTCGATGATGC
>DATCQG010000091.1:0-19703 GCA_036569625.1 Dermatophilaceae bacterium
GGGACTGTCTGCCGAGACCGTGTCGATGCCGTTCTGGTCGCGACCGAGCGCCAGCGTCTTCGCCAGACGGGCCGGGCCTCGCGCAAGATCCCGGCCGATGATGCCTGGTCGACGGGACCGGGCCAGCTCAAGGCCGTCAACCACTTCGCCGGCCCGCATGAGCACCGCGTTGGCCACGCCCACCGAACCGCAGACCAGGTTCGCGCACCAGTGCATCCCGTACGTGAAGTAGACGTACAGCCCCCCTGGCTCGCCGAACATCACACGAGTCCGCGGTGTCGGGCCCCTGAAGGCATGGGACCCGGGGTCGTTCGACCCGTCATACGCCTCCACCTCGGTGAGACGGACGGTCACACCCGCGTGCGAGATGGTGCACCCGAGCAGCTCAGGGGCCACCTCCAGGACCGGCCTGGCGAAGAAGGCACGGGTCAGCCGGGCCATCGGCACAACGTCGGACGCCATCCCAAGGATGGTAGATGCAGCTCCCCACCTTTGGATCCCCCGAGAAGATGGAGCTTTCGCTCATCTCCAGGGGTACTCGGGCCCCGGCGGCATGGACCCAGACGTGTGATCTTGGACACTCGTCGGCGCGAATGTCCTGAAACGGCGGGCCTTCCCATGGTTTGATCAGGGGTCGATGACCAGATCGCGGATGCGCGTCGGAGGTCAGGTCGATGGGCGTCTACCATGCGCGGGTGACGACAACCCTTTCTCAAACGCCAGCTCAACGTCGAGTGGCCGCATGGCACTCCACCGTGATGCTCAAGGCGTTCATGGCGGTCTCCGGCCTGGTCATGATGCTGTTTCTCCTGGTCCACATGTACGGCAATCTCCATGTGTACGCCGGTCAGGTCGCCTTCGACGACTACTCGCACCACTTCCGCACACTCTTTGAGCCTTTCCTGCCTTACTCGGTGGCACTCTGGATCATCCGGGTAACCCTTTTCGCGGCGGTGGTGGTGCACGCGTACTCGGCGGTGACGCTGTGGCTTCGCGCACGAGGTGCGACAGGCGGGCGCGGTGGTTGGCGCTACCAGAGCACCAAGGCCCGTGGCGGTTCACAGCGCACCTACGCGTCGTTCACGATGCGTTGGGGCGGCGTGACCTTGGCGCTGTTCATCATCTTCCACCTGATGCACCTGACGACGAACACGATCAGTCCTGGTGGAGCCTCTTCGAGTCCATATATAAGGGTTGTCAACGGCTTCCAGATCTGGTGGGTGACCCTCGTCTACATGCTGGCCCTGATAGCCCTCGGGTTCCACATCCGGCACGGGTTCTGGAGCGCCTTTGCGACATTGGGCGCCAACAGCAGCGTTCGGCGCCGTCAGCACCTCAACGTTGCGGCCACCACGATCGCCTTGGTGATCACGCTCGGGTTCCTGGCCCCGCCGTTCTCGATTCTCTTCGGATGGGTTGGTTAGAGTGAGCATTGCAGAGAACGTCTCCCCCGCGGACTTCTACACCCTTGGGGCGCCAGTCGCGGATGAAAAGGCTCCGGCGGGCCCGATCGAGGAGCGCTGGGACACCCGCAAGTTCAACGCGCATCTGATCAACCCGACAAACCGTCGCAAGATCTCGATCATCATCGTCGGTACCGGCCTGGCCGGTGCTTCGGCTGCTGCCACCCTCGGCGAGGCCGGCTACCAGGTCACGAGCTTCTCCTATCAGGACAGCCCCCGCCGTGCGCACAGCATCGCCGCGCAGGGCGGCATCAACGCAGCGAAGAACTACCGCAACGACGGTGACAGCGTCCAGCGGCTCTTCTACGACACCGTCAAGGGCGGCGACTTCCGCTCTCGGGAGTCCAACGTCTACCGCCTCGCTCAGGTGAGCGGTCAGATCATCGACCACTGTGTCGCCCAGGGCATCCCGTTTGCCCGCGAGTACGGCGGACTCCTGGACAACCGTTCCTTCGGCGGCGTGCAGGTCTCACGGACCTTCTACGCACGAGGTCAGACCGGCCAGCAGCTCCTGCTCGGTGCGTACCAGGCACTCGAGCGTCAGGTCGCGGCCGGCACCGTGGTGACGCATTCGCGCCACGAGATGCTTGACCTGGTCATCGTTGACGGCAAGGCGCGCGGTGTCGTTGTCCGCAACATGACGACCGGCGAGATCAAGACCCATTTCGCCGACGCTGTCGTGCTCGCCTCCGGCGGCTACACCAACGTCTTCTTCCTGTCCACCAACGCGATGGGCTGCAACGTCACCGCGACCTGGCGTGCGCACCGCAAGGGCGCCTTGTTCGCCAACCCGTGCTTCACCCAGATCCACCCCACCTGCATCCCTGTCAGCGGCGAGTACCAGTCCAAGCTGACACTGATGAGCGAGTCGTTGCGTAACGACGGCCGGATCTGGGTGCCCAAGAAGGCCGGCGACGAACGCGCAGCGCGCGACATTCCCGAGGAGGAGCGCGACTACTACCTCGAGCGTGGCTATCCCGCGTTCGGCAACCTTGTCCCCCGCGACGTTGCGTCGCGCGCGGCCAAGAACATCACCGATGCGGGCCGCGGCGTCGGCCCAGGCGGGCTCGGCGTCTATCTCGACTTCGCAGACGCGATCGCGCGGCTCGGCCGCCCGGCGGTGGAGGCCGGCTACGGCAACCTCTTCGAGATGTACCAGCAGATCACCGGTGAGAACCCGTACGAGGTGCCGATGCGGATCTACCCCGCCGCGCACTACGCGATGGGCGGCCTCTGGGTCGACTACGACCTGCAGAGCAGCATCCCAGGGCTCTTCGTCATCGGTGAGGCAAACTTCTCCGACCACGGCGCCAACCGGCTCGGGGCAAGCGCGCTGATGCAGGGGCTCGCGGACGGCTACTTCGTCCTGCCCAACACGATCAACGACTACCTTGCTGCAGGCCCGTTCGAGAAGGTCGACGAGACGCACCCCGCCGCGCAGGAAGCTGCGACCGCGGTACGCCAACAGATCGACAAGCTGCTCTCGATCAACGGCGACCGCACGGTGGACTCGTTCCACAAGGAGCTCGGGCAAATCCTCTGGGACAACTCCGGCATGGCGAGAACCAAGGAAGGGCTGACGAAGGCCCTGCAGCTGGTGCGCGACCTCAAGGCGGAGTTCTGGCGCAACGTCAAGGTGACCGGCGAGAACGAGGACCTGAACCAGACGTTGGAGCGTGCTGGTCGGGTGGCTGACTTCTTCGAGCTCGGCGAGCTGATCGTCATCGACGCCTTGCACCGCGAGGAGTCGTGCGGGTGCCACTTCCGGGTCGAGAGTCAGACCGAGGACGGCGAGGCGCTGCGCGACGACAGCAAGTTCGCCTACGTGGCCGCTTGGGAGTACGCCGGTGGAGACGGCAACCCCGTCCTGCACAAGGAAGAGCTTGAGTACCACAACATCGAGATGAAGCAGCGGAGCTACAAGTGAAGATCAACTTGCGCGTGTGGCGCCAGAAGAACACGACCGCACAGGGAAAGATGGTCGGCTACGACGTCCAGGACGTCTCGCCGGACATGTCCTTCCTGGAGATGCTCGACACGCTCAATGAGCGGCTCACGTTGAGCGGCGAAGAGCCGGTCGCGTTCGACAGCGACTGTCGTGAGGGCATCTGCGGAGCCTGCAGCCTGGTCATCAACGGTATTCCGCACGGCCCTGAGGAACGGGTCACGACCTGCCAGCTGCACATGCGCAGCTTCTCGGACGGTGACCAGATCGACGTCGAGCCGTGGCGCGCAGGCCCGTTCCCGGTGATCAAGGACCTCATGGTCGAGCGCGGCGCGTTCGACCGGATCATCCAGGCAGGCGGCTTCATCAGCGTGCCGACCGGAACCGCCCCCGAGGCTCACGCCGTCCCTGTCCCCAAGGTCGATGCGGACGCTGCGTTCGACGCGGCCACCTGCATCGGCTGCGGGGCGTGCGTCGCGGCCTGTCCCAACGGCTCTGCAGCCCTGTTCGTCGGCGCGAAGATCACCCACCTGGGCCTGCTCCCGCAGGGTCAGCCCGAGCGCCACTCTCGCGCTCTCGCAATGATCAACCAGCACGACGCCGAAGGCTTCGGCGGCTGCACGCAGATCGGCGAGTGCACCGCGGCTTGTCCCAAGGGCATCCAGCTGGACGTCATCTCCAGGTACCACCATGAAGTGCTCAGCGCGCTGGTTCACGGCGACGCCTGAGTCTTGACCATGGAGTCAGCCGGGTGGCCCTGTTCGTGGCGACCCGGCTGACCTGTCTACGGGTTCAGGCTCGATGCGCCGGTGAAGGACCTCGCCTCGACGACGTGCCGACGCACCAGCTCGAGCTGCTCGCGGACGCGTGCTGGCGCCGTACCGCCTTTGGCATCACGGGACTCGAGTGATCCGCGAACGCTGATGACCGCACGTACATCCGGCGTGAGGTGAGCCGAGATCGCCGAAAGATCGTCGTCCGAGAGGTCCCACAGCTCGATCGCGCGGCTCTCGCACTCGCGAACGCAGGCACCTGCGACCTCATGGGCGTTGCGGAACGGGACCCCTTGGCGGACGAGCCACTCAGCGATGTCAGTGGCCAGCGAGAATCCTTGCGGCGCAAGAGACTCGAGCCGTTCGGTGTTGAACCGGATGGTTGCGACCATCCCTGCGAAAGCCGGCAGCAGGACCTCCAGGGTGTCGATGCCGTCGAACACCGGCTCCTTGTCCTCCTGCAGGTCGCGGTTGTACGCCAGGGGCAGGCCCTTGAGCGTGGTCAGGAGACCGGCCAGGTCCCCCACCAACCGCCCGGCCTTGCCGCGGGCCAGCTCGGCCACGTCGGGGTTCTTCTTCTGCGGCATGATGCTCGACCCGGTGGAGTAGGCGTCGTCCAGGGTGATGTACGAGAACTCCTTGGTCGCCCAGAGGACGACCTCCTCAGCCAGCCGGGAGATGTCCACCGCTGCCATGGCGTTGACAAAGGCGAACTCCGCGACGAAGTCACGGCTCGACGTACCGTCGATGGAGTTCTCCACCGCACCGGCGAAGCCGAGGTCTGCCGCCACCATCTCTGGATCCAGTCCCAGGGAGGTGCCGGCCAGCGCGCCCGAGCCGTAGGGAGACAGGGCCGTTCGCCGATCCCAGTCCTGCCAGCGCTCCACGTCGCGCAACAGCGCCCAGGCATGAGCAAGCAGGTGATGGGCCAGCAGGACGGGCTGCGCGTGCTGCATGTGGGTGCGGCCCGGCATGGCCACGTCGATGTGCTCGTCCGCCTGCCCCACGAGGGAGTCCACGACGTCGAGGACAAGCCCGCTGACGCTGCGGGCGTGGTCGCGCAGGTACATCCGGAACAGTGTGGCCACCTGGTCGTTGCGCGAGCGGCCGGCGCGAAGCCGCCCGCCGACATCGGCCCCCACGCGCTCGATCAGGCCTCGTTCGAGCGCTGTGTGCACGTCCTCGTCGTCCTCTTCCGGACCGAATGCTCCCGACCGCACATCGGCCAGGAGCTGTTCGAGCCCGGTCAGCATCGCGTCCAGGGCGGCGTCATCAAGCAGGCCGGCGTGATGCAGCGCTCGCGCGTGTGCGCGCGACCCCGCGATGTCGTATGGCGCAAGCCTCCAGTCGAAGTGGGTGGACCTCGACAACACAGTGAGAGCATCCGCGGCATTGCCGGCGAACCGGCCACCCCACAGACTGACCTTGCCCACGTGGCCGGCGCCCGTCATACCGCTGGGGTGGTCCGGGCTCACCTGCCCAGCCGCTGGTCGCGACCCGCCGCGATCTTGCTGGAGAGGCCATGGAGCTCGATGAAGCCCTTGGCCTGGGTCTGGTCGAAGGTGTCCAGGGAGTCGTAGGTAGCGAGGTTGAAGTCGTAGAGGCTCGTCTCGGAGCGACGACCCGTAACGACTGCCCGGCCACCGTGCAGCGTCATCCGGATGTCACCGGAGACGTGCTCCTGGGTGGATGCCACGAAGGCGTCGAGCGAGCGCTTCAGCGGGCTGAACCACAAACCGTCGTAGGTGAGCTCGCCCCACTTCTGCTCCACACCGCGCTTGTAACGGCCGAGCTCGCGCTCGACCGTAACGTTCTCAAGCTCCTGGTGGGCGGTGATCAGGGCGATCGCGCCCGGGGCCTCGTAGACCTCGCGGCTCTTGATGCCGACCAGACGGTCCTCGACCAGGTCGAGGCGGCCGATGCCGGCGTTGCCCGCGCGCTCGTTGAGCGCCTGGATGGCCTGCAGGACGCTGACCTTCTCACCGTCGATGGCGACCGGGACGCCTGCCTCGAACGTGATGACGACCTCGTCGGCCTCGTGCGGGCGCGCCGGGTCCTTGGTGTAGGTGTAGAGCTCCTCGATCGGGGAGTTCCAGATGTCCTCGAGGAACCCGGTCTCGACCGCGCGGCCGAAGACGTTCTGGTCGATCGAGTAGGGGTTCTTCCTGGTGGTCTCGATCGGCAGGTTGTGCGCCACCGCGTAGTCGATCGCCTTGTCGCGGGTCAACGCCAGGTCCCGGACCGGTGCGATGCAGGTGAGATCGGGCGCGAGGGAGGAGATGCCGACCTCGAAACGAACCTGGTCGTTGCCCTTGCCGGTGCAGCCGTGGCCGACGACGTTTGCGCCATGCTGTTTGGCGGCCCGGACCAGGTGCTTGACGATCACAGGGCGCGAGAGCGCCGAGACCAGCGGGTAACGATCCATGTATAGGGCGTTCGCCTGGATCGCCGGGAGGCAGTACTCATCCGCGAACTCATCTCGGGCGTCAGCGACGTACGCCTCGACGGCGCCGCAGTCGAGCGCACGCTGACGGATGGTGTCGAGGTCCTCACCGCCCTGGCCGAGGTCGACGGCGACGGCAATGACCTCGGCGCCGATGGCGTCACCGATCCAGCCGATGGCGACGGAGGTGTCGAGACCTCCGGAGTAAGCAAGAACAACGCGGTCAGTCACGGGGTCTCCTTGGTGGGTTTCTTCGTCTGTATGACGACTGGTCCGGTCTGCTGGGCGGGGCTTGGTCCGGTCTGCGGGGTGGTTCCGGGTGATCTGGTTTCACCGATCGGGTCATCATCACGCGATCCGGCCAGAGCCAACAGGCGGCGTACCAGGGCCCGACTCTGCAGCGCTCCGCTGGTGATGATCATGATGGTGTCATCTCCCGCGATGGTGCCCAGGATGTCCGGCTCGTTCGCGTGGTCCAGCGCCGATGCCAGGTAGTTGGCAGCTCCCGACGGGGTGCGCACAACGACGAGGTTGGCGGATGCCCGTGCGGTGACCAGCAGCTCCTCGCACTGTCGCCGCAGGCGCGAGCTCACCTCGTCCAGACCCGGAGCAACCCGGGCGGTGCGATCGCCACCCTGGCCGGGAACCGCATAGACCAGGGTCTTGCCCTCACGCACCTTGACGGCACCCAGCTCGACGAGATCACGGCTTAGGGTTGCCTGCGCGACGTCGAAACCTCTTCGCGACAGGATCTCCAGGAGCTCTCCCTGGGATCGCACACTCTGGCGGCCGAGAATGTCGAGGACGAGCTGACGGCGGCCTGCCCGGGTCTGGGGTATCACGTAGACACCTCCGAAGCGTTTGGCGCCGTGGCAGCTCGGACCGAGAAGTTGCGGGTCATGAGCTCGGCTCCAGCCCTTCGAGAAGGGTCGGCAGTGCCGCCACGAACGTGTCGATCTGCTCGGTCGTGACCACCAGTGGCGGCGTGAGCCTGAGCGCATCGGCCGTTGGTGCGTTGATGATGAAGCCGGCGCTCAGGGCGCGGTCTGCGACAGCGGCCGCAACATCGGCCGAGAGCACGATGGCCCGCAGGAGCCCTCTTCCCCTAACACCCACGATCAACGGATGACCAAGCGCCGCAACCGAATCGGCCAGATGGTTGCCTACTGTCGTGGCATGCGCGAGTAGACCGTCCTTGTCGATCGTGTCGAGGACGGCCAGTCCTGCGGCCACTGCCAGCGGGTTGCCACCGAAGGTCGAACCGTGCTGACCGGCCGTGAGCAGCCCGCTGACATCGGGGCCAAACGTCACGAGCGCCCCGATGGGAACTCCCCCGGCAAGGCCCTTGGCGACCGTGATGGCGTCCGGGACGATGCCAGCATGCTGGAAGGCAAACCATGTTCCTGTGCGACCGACGCCGGTCTGAACCTCATCGATGACGAGCAATGTCCCCGTGGCTTCGGTCAGCTCGCGCGCCAGCTGCAGGTACCACGGGTCAGCTGCAACGGCTCCGGCCTCGCCCTGGATGGACTCGAGGAAGACTGCAGCCGTATCGGTGCTGACCGCGGCCCTCAGCGCGGCTTGGTCGTTGAGCGGCACATGGGTGACCGACGGGACGAGCGGCGCGAACGGCTCGCGGTAGGCCGGCTTGTGGGTCAATGCCAGAGCCCCCATCGTGCGACCGTGGAAGGCCGCCTCAGCAGCGACCAGGCCCGTTCGGCCCGTGCGCCGGCTCAGCTTGATGGCGGCTTCAACCGCTTCGCTGCCCGAGTTCGCAAAAAAGACGGCCGAGCCGTTCGGAGCGCCCGCAACGGCGAGCAGTCGCTCAGCCAGCTCAATCTGCGGTGGAGTGGCAAAGAAGTTGGAAACATGGATCATGGACGCGGCCTGCTTGCAGATCGCCTCGACCACTGCAGGGTGTCCGTGGCCCAGGGCGTTGACGGCGATCCCGGCGAGCAGGTCGAGATAACGCTTGCCGTCCGCATCCCAGACGTAGCAACCCTCCCCGCGGGTCAAGACCGCCTTCGGACGACCGAACACAGGGATCATCGAATGTGAGTAGCGGTCGAGGTATGTCTCGGTGTCGGGCATCGGCATCACGCACCGCCCCCATCGTCATCGTTGGTGAGCTGTGTATCGCGGTCCGGAGCTGCGCCCGCATCTGGCGGTGCATCGGGAAGGATCATCGTGCCGATGCCCTCGCTGGTGAAGACCTCGAGCAACAACGAGTGCGGCTGACGACCATCGATGATGTGGGCCTGGGGCACCCCGTCCGCCACCGCACGCACGCAGGCCTCGAGCTTGGGCGCCATGCCGGCGTGCACGCGGGTCAACAGATCGGTTGCCGAGCTGACGGACAGCTGCGAAAGCAACGAGTCCTTGTCGGGCCAGTTGGCGTAGACACCCTCGACGTCGGTGAGCACGACGAGCTTCTCGGCCTTCAGGGCGACCGCCAGGGCTGATGCCGCACTGTCGGCATTGACGTTGAGGACCTGCCCCTCGACGTCGAGATCCGGGGCCACCGTTGAGACCACCGGGATCCGCCCTGCGTCCAGGATGTCCATGACCGCAGAGGGATTCACGCTCTCGACATCGCCGACCAGTCCAAGATCCACCGGGAGGCCATCGATGATCAGGGCTCGGGTGCGGGCACCGAACAGACCCGCGTCCTCGCCGGACAGGCCGACGGCCAATGGTCCGTGCTTGTTGAGCAGCCCGACCAGCTCGCGCCCCACCTGGCCGGTGAGGACCATCCGCACGACCTCCATGACCTCAGGAGTAGTTACCCGAAAGCCGCCCTTGAACTCACTGGTCATCCCGAGCCGGTCCAGCATGGACCCGATCTGCGGACCGCCGCCGTGGACGACGACCGGGCGGAGCCCTGCATAACGCAAGAACATGATGTCCTGGGCGAAGGCCGCCTTGAGCTGGTCGTCGACCATGGCGTTGCCGCCGTACTTGATGACAACCAGCGCTCCGCGGAACCGTTCGAGCCACGGCAGCGCCTCGACCATGGTCTGGGCCTTGGCCGCAGCGGCTGCCAAAGTGCTCTGGCCACCGGGGGTCCTGAGGTTCTCACTCGCTGTCCTCATGTCGAATACGCCGAGTTCTCGTGGACGTAGTCGTGGGTCAGGTCATTGGTCCAGATGGTCGCCGTCTGCTCACCTGCGTGCAGGTCCACAATCACGTGTACCTCGCGAGCGTTCATGTCGATCAGCATTCGGTCCTCACCGACCCCACCCGCACGGCACACCTGAATGCCGTTGATGACCACGTCGAGGGTCGCCGGTTCAAAGACTGCTCGCGTTGTGCCCACTGCGGCCAGGATACGGCCCCAGTTGGGGTCGCCTCCGAAGACCGCACACTTGAACAAGTTGTTGCGCGCGATCGCACGAGCGACCTCCAGTGCGTCGGAAACACTTGCGGCAGAACGGATCTCGATCTCAATGTCGTGCTTTGCGCCCTCTGCATCGGCGATGAGCTGCCTCGCCAGATCTGCACACACCAAGGTGAGTGTCTCGGTCAGATCCGCCGCCGACGGCTTCACACCCGATGCCCCCGAGGACATCAGCAGGACAGTGTCGTTGGTCGACATACAACCGTCCGAGTCGATCCGGTCGAACGTCGTGTCGGTTGCGGCACGCAGCGCGGCATCCAGGGTGCGGGCGTCTGCGACGGCGTCGGTGGTGATCACCACGAGCATCGTGGCCAGAGCAGGTGCGAGCATGCCGGCGCCCTTGGCCATACCCCCCACCGACCATCCGTTGCCCATTCGCAGGGACTGCTTGGCGACTGTGTCGGTCGTCATGATCGCGGTCGCCGCGGCTTCACCGCCGGCGGCGGACAGGACCGCAGTTGCCGCGTCGATCCCTGCCAGGATCTTGCCCATCGGCAGGAGCTCGCCGATCAGGCCGGTGGAACAGACGACCACGTTCCCGGCCGACACCTCGATGGCGGCAGCCAGGTGCCCGGCACTGGCCTGCGTGTCCACGAAACCGGCAGCTCCCGTGCAGGCGTTGGCTCCCCCTGAGTTGAGCACCACCGCATCGACCCGACCATCGGCCAGGACCTGTCGGCTCCAGGTCACCGGGGCGGCCTCGATCCGGTTGCTGGTGAACACTGCTGCGGCGTCATGGTCGGGTCCATCGTTCACGACGACGGCGAGGTCCGGTCGGCCACTGACCTTGAGACCAGCCGTCACACCTGCGGCGCGGAAGCCTGCTGGGGTGGTAATCATGACTCGCCTCCGCGCTCGTTCCGGTCCTTGCTTCGCTGCGATCCTCGCTCGCTGTCAGCTTCGTAGATGCTCACGGGGCGACGCCTGCCGTCGGCAGACCAGTGGTCTCAGGCAGCCCAAGGGCCAGGTTCGCGCATTGCACCGCAGCACCCGCAGTGCCTTTGGTCAGGTTGTCCACGGCAGCCACGGCAATGACCCTTCGGCTGCGATCGTCCAGTGCCACCTGGAGGTGGACGTTGTTGCTTCCCAGCACATCCGCTGTGCGTGGCCACTGACCCGCCGGCAACAGGTGGACGAACGGCTCGTCGGTGTAGGCCGCCTCCCACGACTCGCGCAACATGTCGGCCGTCAGCCCCGGCTTGGCCCTGGCGGTGCAGGTGGCCAGGATTCCTCGCGGCATCGGCGCCAGCATCGGCGTGAACGAGACCGTCACCGACGCACCGGCTGCGGCGCTGAGGTTCTGCTCGATCTCCGGTGTGTGCCGATGGACCCCGCCGACGCCGTAGGGCGACATCGACCCCATCGTCTCCGCGCCAAGAAGATGGGGCTTGAGGGACTTCCCCGCTCCGGAGGTACCGCTGGCCGCGACGATGACCACGTCGGCCTCTTCGAGGATGCCTGCGACGAACCCGGGCGCCAACGCCAACGTGCACGCCGTGGGATAACAGCCGGGCACAGCGATCCGGCGAGCCCCCGACAACAGCTCGCGGCCCTTGTGTCCCTGCGGCAGCGGCAGCTCGGGCAACCCGTAGGGCCACGTGCCAGCGTGCTTGCTGCCGTAGAAGTGCTCCCACTGCTGAGCATCGGTCAGACGAAAGTCCGCGCCGCAGTCGACCACGATCACGTCGGCCGGCAGCTGGTCCACGATTGCCGCAGAGGCTCCATGGGGCAGGGCCAGGAAGACCACGTCATGACCGGCCAAAGACTCAGGGGTCGTCTCGAGCAGGAGGCGGTCGGCGAGCGGAGTGAGGTGGGGATGGACATCACCGACCCGCATGCCCGCACTCGAGGCGGCCGTCACAGCACCCACCTGTATGTCTGGGTGCCCGAGCAGCAGCCGCAGGATCTCTCCACCGGCATAGCCGCTGGCGCCCGCTATCGCTGCCGTGACCATGCGCATGACTATACACACTCATGGGAATATATGCAGACCCGGGGGTTGGATCAGCCCAACGGATCCGTCGGACCCCAGGGTCGCAGACGAAGCCTCCGCGCATCGTCATCAATCCCGAGCCGGGCCCGCTCGCCCAGCGACCCGGGGGTGTCAACCCCGGCGCGGACAAAGCGCCCCGACCAGTCGTCCAACTCCCCACCGGCCAACGCCAGCACCAGGTTCGTGACGTCCGTGGGGTCGGTCCACAGCTTGCGGCCCTTGTGCAGCTGCATCGACAGGGTCATGTCGGTGCGCACCGTGCCGGGCGCCAGGTCAAACGCCCGGATGCCGTGTGCCCACCCGGCCAGGTGCGTGCCCCCGGTAATCCGCGCCAGCGCCGACTTGCTGGCGCAGTAGGCACTCAGCTCGGCCTGCTCGGCCGTGCCGGCACCGCTGTTGAGGTTGATGATCCGACCTCCCCCGGCCGCGATCATCTGCGGCACGACGGCACGCGTCATCAGGAACGGACCTCGGACGTTCGTGGTGATCACCGACCACCACTGGTCAACGTTCGCCTCCCAGAGCGGAAGCTCAGCCTCGATCGAGCCCGCATTGTTGACCAGAAGGTCGATCCGGCCCCAGGCCGACAGAACCGTGCCGACCGCCTCGCCAACACCGACCTCGTCGGTCACGTCGACCGACATGGCCATCGACAGACCACCCGAAGACCCGATCTCGCCGGCGACCACAGCAGCGGCCGATCCGTCTCGAGCGAGCAGGCACACGGCATACCCGTCGTCGGCCAGGGCACGAGCGATGACGGCCCCGATACCCCGCGAGGCGCCGGTGACGACCGCGACACGCTCCTGCACGACCATCTCAGGCTCCGCGCTGCACCGCGCCCAGTGCAGCCGCAGCAGACTCGATCGCCTGGTCCCGCAGCCCGTTGACCTCCTTGGTGGTCAACGTTCGCTCGGGCGCGCGGAAGACCATCCTGTAGGCCAGGGACTTGCGACCGGGACCCACCTGGTCACCGCGGTAGATATCCATCAGTGAGAGCGACTCGAGCATCTCGCCGGCTCCTCGACGCAGAGCCGACTCCAGTGCCGCTGCCGCGACCTGCTCATCGACCACCATGGCCACGTCGCTCTGCGCCACCGGGTAGGTGGACAGCTCGCGTGCCTGGACCCTTACCTCGCTGGCAAGGGTGAGGACGTCGACGTCCAGCTCGCCGGCACAGGTGCCAGATGGCAGCCCTAGCGCGGCAACAACCCTGGGGTGAAGCTCTCCGGCATGACCCACGAGAGTGCCGTCGGCCAGCTCCAGGCGCACGCAACGACCGGGGTGCCAAGGAGCGTTGTCGTCAGCTTTGGCGACCAGCTCCACGGCCAGCGCCGATGCCATGGCTCTGGCTGCACCGACCACATCGGTCCAGTCAGCAGGGCGGCCACGCCCCCACCACCCCGCGGGGTCGGCGTCGCCGGTCAGCGCCAGTGCGACCATTCGTGGCTGGGGCGGAACGGCCGTCAAGATCTGTCCGAGGATCGCATCGTCCGGACGCGCCTGGGTGCCGGGGACCGGGGCCGCCTGTAGCTCGCCGGTCGGGCGCGTGACCAGTCCGAGCTCGAAGATGGCGGCGTCGCGCTGCCCCCGGGAGACGTTGCGGCGCAGCGCCTCGACCAGGCTCGACAGGACCGACGTCCGCATCAGCGGCGCCTCGTCCGACAGGGGGTTGGCGATGCGGAGCGTGCTCCGGCGCGAGTCGTCCGCATCCAACCCAAGGTCATCGTGGCTCCGGGCTGACACGAAGGGGTAGGTCAGCACCTCGACAAAGCCTTGGTGGGCAAGGGTGTTGGCCAAGATCCTTCGCACCCGCTGACCGTGGGTCAGGCCACGTCCACTGCCCGCCTGAGGAAGGACCGACGGGATCTGGTCGTACCCACGCAGTCGCACGACCTCCTCGACGAAGTCCGGCCCGTTACCCAGGTCCGGGCGCCATGAGGGCGGAAGCACCGAGAGAGTCAGTGATCCGGAAGCTGACCCGGACTCAGACGTCTCGACGACGGCGCACCCGATCTCACGCAGCGTCTCGATGACCTCCTGCGGCGTGTAGGGCAGACCGACCAACCGGGCCGGCAGGCCCGCGTCTAGGTCGATCCGGGCACGTGCAGGCCGGCGATCGACGTCGGTCACGCCGTCATCGACGACTCCCCCGCCAAACTCCACGAGAAGGTTCACAGCGAGCTGCGCCGCGACCGCTGCAACACCCGGATCCACCCCGCGCTCGAAGCGCCTGGAGGCCTCGGTCGTCAGCTTGTGACGACGAGAGGATCGCGCCACCGAGGTCGGGTCGAAGTGCGCTGACTCGACCAGCACGTCGGTCGTGGTCGGACCAACCTCGGATGTGGCGCCACCCATGACCCCTGCGATCGCCAAAGCAGTCGTGCCGGAGTCGGTGATCAGCAGGTCCTCGGGGAACAGAGTGCG
Source organism: Dermatophilaceae bacterium (assembly GCA_036569625.1). Classification (GTDB taxonomy): domain Bacteria; phylum Actinomycetota; class Actinomycetes; order Actinomycetales; family Dermatophilaceae; genus UBA4719. The sequence goes on from DATCQG010000091.1 coordinate 14,442, forward strand.
CTCGACGTCATCGAGAGTCTTCAGGGTCTCACCGGCCTTCGCGCGACGAACGACGATCGGCCCGTGCAGGGTCGACACGTCGAAGGCGTGCAGCGGCTGTCCAAGGAGAAGCATCACGTAGTTGGTGACGTCGACCGCGAGCGAGATTGGTCGCATCCCCATCTGGGTCAGTCGCTTCGCCATCCACTGCGGCGACTTGGCGGCTGGGTCGAGCCGCCTCACCACTCGTGCGACGTACCGGTCGCAACCCAGGCGGCCGTTCAGCGGAGCCTCATCGGTGAGCTGCACGGCATACCCGCTGGTGTTCGCCTCGGCCGCCTCGATGGCGGCTGGATCGCGGAAGGTCCCACCTGTGGCGTGCGAGTACTCACGGGCGATGCCACGCAGGCTGAAGCAGTAGCCACGGTCGGGAGTGACGGTGATCTCGACGACCTCGTCGGCAAGGCCCAGGAGCTCGATGGCGTCGTCGCCCGGGCTCAGCTTGGCTGCTTCCTGCTCGCCGAGGAAGGACTGCAGCACGAGGATGCCGTCGTGCTCCTCGCCGATGCCAAGCTCTTTGGCCGAGCAGATCATGCCGGCGCTGATGTGGCCGTACGTCTTTCGGGCGCCGATGTGGAAGCCACCGGGCAGGACTGCCCCTGGAAGCACGACGACGACGAGGTCGCCGACGGCGAAGTTCGTCGCACCACACACGATCCCCTGCGGCGTCCCCTCGGAAACCCGCTGGCCATGGTTGCCCACGTCGACCTGGCACCACCGGATCGGCTTGCCGTTCTTCTGCAGCTCGTCGACGAACTCAAGGACACGACCGACGACCAGTGGGCCCGTGATGTCGCCGCCGCGCAGGTCCTCCTCCTCGAGGCCCAGGCGAACCAGGCTGGCAGCGACCTCGCGGCCGGTCGCGTCCGGTGCACCCTCGACATACGCGCGCAGCCACGAAACTGGGGCCAGCATCAGATCTCCATCCCGAACTGCGTGCTGAACCGCACGTCTCCCTCGACCATCTCGCGCATGTCCTTGACCCCGTTGCGCAGCATCAGCGCCCGCTCAATGCCCATGCCGAATGCGAAGCCGGTGTATCGGTCGGGGTCGATGCCGCAAGCCCGGAAGACATCGCGGTTCACCATGCCGCAACCACCCCACTCGATCCAGCCCGTGCCTCCGCAGGTTCGACAGCTGGTGTCGGAGCCCTTGCAGATGAAGCAACGGAAGTCCAGCTCGGCGCTGGGCTCGGTGAACGGGAAGTATGACGGCCGAAGACGCGTCTCCAGCCCCTCGCCGAACAGCGCCTCGACCAGGTGGTTCAGCGTGCCCCGCAGGTGCGCCATCGTCAGGCCCTCCGCCACGGCGAGGCCCTCCACCTGGTGGAACACGGGAGAGTGCGTCGCATCCAGCTCGTCGGTGCGGAACACCTTGCCGGGGCACACGATGTACAGAGGCAGGTCACGCTCGAGCATCGACCGCACCTGAACCGGCGAGGTATGGGTACGCAGGACAAGGCCGGCATCGGGGGGGTCGACGAAGAAGGTGTCCTGCATCTGACGCGCTGGGTGGTCGGCGCCCAGGTTCAGAGCGTCGAAGTTGAACCACTCGGACTCGACCTCGGGCCCCTCTGCGATCTCCCAGCCCATGGCGACGAAGATGTCGCCGATCCGCTCGGAGGTCAGCTCGAGGGGGTGACGGGCACCCAGCCGCCGACGGCCCACCGGGGTGGTGACGTCGACGGTCTCATCGACGAGCAACCGTGCGTCGCGCTCGACCTCGAGCTCGCTCTGACGGGATGCCAGGGCCTTGGCGACCAGCCCACGGGCGATCCCCACCCGCTTGCCTGCCTCAGCCTTCGCGGTTGGAGGCAGAGCGCCGATCTCGCGGTTGGCCCGGGAGAGGGCACTGGTGTCGCCCTGGTGGGCCAGACGGGCGCTCTTGAGGGAATCCAGCGAGTCAGCCGCGGCAAAAGCCGCCAGCGCCTCGGTGACGGCCCCGTCGAGGGCGGCCGGGAGCAGTGTGCTGACTTCGACCGGGTCAAAGCTCTTGTTGGGTGCAGACATCGCTTTCAATCAAGTTGATGTGACAGTTGTTCAGGTAGTGGTTCAGGCGAGACGCAGGGTGAGTTTATCGGCCTTGTTCGACCTGTCCGAACACCGCGCCGGCACCGTCTAGAGGTCTCTGACAAGCGAGAACGGTGCTCCCGGGGTGTTCGGCCGGGAGAAGGTCAGAGATTGTGTTCGGGGACGCCGGCCGGCAGGGTGAACCGGAACTCGGCCCCGCCTCCCTTGGCTCGGCCGACGCTGATCTTGCCACCATGGGCCTCGACGAGTCCCCGCACGACATACAGGCCCAGGCCGGTGCCACCGCGGCGGGTGCTGTGCCAGAACCTGGTGAAGATCATCGGGTAGTGCTCGGGTGCGATGCCCTCGCCCTCATCGCTGACGGTGCAGGCGATGTCCTCATCACCATCACGTCCGGTCCCCACAACTTTCAGGCTGACCGTCCCCTCACCGTGGCGTACGGCGTTCTCCATCAGGTTGGCCAGGATCTGATCGAGCCGGTCAGGGTCGGCCCACACCTCGGGCAAGGGCTTTCCCTCGTCGTCAAGGACGAACCGGTCCCGGTCATAGCCGCTGGCGACGAATCGTTCGATGTGCCGGCTGATGGCTGCCACAACGTCCACCGGCTGCTTGCGGACCTCGAGCCGCCCGGCGTCTATGCGGGAGATGTCCAGAAGCTCGGTGATCAGCCTCGTGACCCGGTCGGCATCGGCCTCGATGGTCTGCAGCATCAGCCGCTTCTGGTCGTCGGTGAAACGGTCCCAGCGACGCAGAAGAGTCGAAGAAAAGCCCTTCACCGAAGTGAGGGGCGAGCGAAGTTCGTGGGCAACCGTGGAGATAAGAGCGGAGTTGCCTGCTTCAGCACGGCGGCGTGCCTCCGCGTCGCGCAGCGCGACGACTACCTGGCTCACCGGCATACTGCGTCCCGGGCGCACGTATTTGGCGGTCACCAAGACCTCCTGGCGACCCGGGATGATCAACAGCTTCTCACGGTGACCGGTGCGGATGGCCAGTCCTTTCCAGGGGTCGGCGCACGCCCACCAGGAGCGACCATCGTTCTCCTGCAAGGGAATTGCCGTACGTATGTCTCGACCCAGCAATTCAGCAGCGGGCGTTCCGACGATCAGGGCGGCCTGCGCGTTGACGTACACGAGGAGCCCCTGCTCGTCAGCGACCAACAGCCCGTCGGGGTGTACGTCGCAGACCGCGGCATGCCACCCCGAGGTACGCGCGTCCCCCGACGCGTCCCCCGATGCGTTCGACCCTTGTCCCATAGGTGCGACTTTAGCCACTTATGCCCCCAGCGCGCTGCACCGCTGCCGATGCATAGAGGCAGATCGTCGCGGCCATGGCCAGGTTCAGCGACTCGGCCCTGCCATAGATCGGGACCCGCACCACCGAGTCGCAGGCCACGCGAACGTCGGACTCGAGACCCCAAGCCTCGTTCCCCATCACCCACGCGTGCGGTCCGGCCAGGTCGACGTCGGCCAGCCGGGACTCCCCCGTGCCGTCCGCGGCCATCAGGGCCAGACCCGCGCCACCAACACGATCCAGCAGCACGGGGATGGGCACATCGATCACGATCGGGAGGTGGAAGAGCGATCCAGCGGTCGATCGGACCACCTTCGGGTTGTAGACGTCGACGCTCGAGTCACTGACCAGGACGGCATCAGCACCTGCGGCGTCGGCTCCGCGGATCGCCGTGCCTGCGTTTCCCGGGTCGCGGACGTTGGTGAGGATCAGCAGGAGCTTCGGGTGACGGTCCAGCACAGTGTCGAGCGCGACGTTGATCGGACGACACACTGCGACGATCCCCTGCGGGACCTTCGTGTCGCACATGGCCGCAAGGACCTCGTGGCTGACCTCGCGGACGGACACGCCACCCGCGCGCGCCGCTTCGAGCACGCCTGTATGCCGGGTGCCCGCCTCTGCGTCGACGTAGAGATCCTTGACCGCCTCAGACCGGAATGCGACGACCTCGCCAACGGCCTGAGGACCTTCGGCGAGGAAGAGAGACTCGCGCTCACGCACAGAACGCCGGCTCAACGCCCGCACGGACCTGACTCTGTCGGAACCGACGTTGGTCAGCACCTGTTGCTCAGATCTGCGGGGCATCGAACCGGCGCGCGAATGAGGTTGACTCAGACTGTGACGCTGCTGTCGCTGGCAGCGGTCTGTGCCGGTACGTGTGCCCGGGCGATCTCGACAAGCGCGGTGAAGGCAGCGGCATCGCTCACGGCCAGCTCGGCCAGCATGCGACGGTCGACCTCGACCTCGGCAGCCTTCAAGCCCTGGATGAAACGGTTGTAGGTCATGCCGTTGGCGCGCGCGCCGGCATTGATCCGCTGGATCCACAGGCGACGGAAGTCACCCTTGCGTGCGCGACGGTCGCGGTAGGCGTAACCCAGTGAGTGGGTGACCTGCTCCTTGGCCTTGCGGTACAGGCGCGAACGCTGTCCGCGATAGCCGCTGGCGCGCTCGAGAACAACCCTGCGCTTCTTGTGGGCGTTTACCGCCCGTTTCACGCGTGCCACGTGAGACTCCTTGCCTTGATTTTTCTGCCGACGCGTACCGGGACAAACCGACTTCCGTTGTCACGGGAGCGCCCTTGTCATTGTCAGCGGAGCAAATTGAATGTCATTGTCAGCGGAGCTGACCTGAGTTTGTCTGGATCCTTGAGTTGTCTTGACGCTGAGCTTTGTTAACGCTGAGCTTTCTTAACGCTGAGCTTTCTTAACTACTTGCCGAGGAGCTTCTTGATCTTCTTGGCCTGGGGCTTGTTCAGCTCCATGTCGTTCGCGATCGAGCGGGTCTTCTTCGAGGGCTTGTGCTCGAGATAGTGGCGACCACCGGACTGCTCACGCATGACCTTGCCGGTGCCGGTGAGGCGGAACCGCTTCTTGGCGCCGCTGTGGGTCTTCATCTTCGGCATGGGGCCGATCTCCTTCAGTTGTGCGGGTCGTCACCGACCTGCGGGGCTCTGTCGTGAAGCTCTCTTGGCTCTAGTCGGCGGCCGTGACCTCTGCCTCGGCGCTGGTGCCAGCCTTCTTGGGTGCAGCCACCTTGGCAGCCGCCTTCTTCGGCGCAGCCACCTTGGCAACAGGCGCCCTCGGCGCAGCCACCTTGGCAACAGGCGCCCTCGGCGCAGCCACCTTGGCAACAGGGGCCTTCAGTGCGGCCACCTCAGGGACAACGACCTCGGGGACAACCACCT
>DATCQG010000092.1:0-3037 GCA_036569625.1 Dermatophilaceae bacterium
CGGTCCCGGACAAGAACCAGCCACTCGGCATACTGCCGTTCGGTGGCTTCGTCGGCGGTGTCGGCACGATAGACGCGGGACGACACGTTGTAGCCGGCGCGAACGCGGGCGGTCTGGTCCGACGGGCTGTCGCCCACGTCAGCCGAGGTAGTCCACGAGCAGCGGGGCGAGCCCGACGTAGCTCTGCGGCGTCATCTCGAGCAGGCGCTGCTCGATGTCGGCCGGCAGGCCCAGGCTGCGAACGAACTCGCGCACGTCGTCGCCGGTGATGCGCCGCCCGCGGGTGAGCTCCTTGAGCCGCTCGTAGGGGTTCTCCATGCCGGGGACGCCCTGGGCCCCCTAGCGCCCGCATCACGGACTGGATCGGCTCGCCGAGCACCTCCCAGTTGGAGTCGAGGTCAGCGGCCATTGCGCCTGGCACCGCGTCGAGCCCGGCCAGACCACGTCCGGCGTTGTCGATGGCGAGCAGTGAGTGGCCGAACGCCGTGCCGATGTTGCGCTGCATGCTCGAGTCGGTGAGGTCACGTTGCAGCCGGGACTGCACCAGAGTCGCTGCCAGGACGTCAAGCAGGGCGCTCGAGACCTCGAGGTTGGCCTCCGCGTTCTCGAACCGGATCGGGTTGACCTTGTGCGGCATGGTCGAGGAGCCGACCGTCCCCTGGCCGCGGACCTGGGCGAAGTAGCCCATCGAGATGTAGGTCCAGACGTCGGTGCACAGGTTGTGCAGGATCCGGTTGAACCGCGCCATGTCGCTGTAGAGCTCGGCTTGCCAGTCGTGGCTCTCGATCTGCGTGGTCAGTGGGTTCCATTGCAGGCCAAGGGATTCCACGAAGGCCTTGCTGATCGCGGGCCAGTTCGCGTTGGGCACGGCGGCGACGTGCGCGCCATACGTGCCCGTCGCCCCGTTGAACTTGCCGAGGTATTCCGCGCGGCCGATGCGGGTGAGCTGGCGCTGCAACCGGAAGGCCAGCACCGCGAGCTCCTTGCCCATCGTGGTCGGCGTCGCCGGCTGCCCGTGGGTGTGCGCCAGCATCGGCACGTCGCGCAGGTCGCGGGCCATCGCGGCCACGGCTTCGACCAGGGCGGTGGCCCTGGGGAGCCAGACCTGTTCGATGGCCCCCTTGACCATGAGGGCATAGCAGAGGTTGTTGATGTCCTCGCTGGTGCAGGCGAAGTGGACCAGCTCGGAAATCGCCGCAAGGTCCGACGTGTTGTCGCTGATCTTGGGGAGTCGGCGCTTGAGGTAGTACTCGACGGCCTTGACGTCATGCACGGTCTCGCGCTCGATCTCACCGAGCTCGGCAATGTCGTCAACGCCGAAGTCCTGGACGATCGCCCGCAGACGGGCCTGCTCCTCGGCAGCCAGCGCCCGGACATTGGGGACGACGTGGTTGGTGGTGAGATGGATCAGCCACTCGACCTCGACCCGAACCCGCTCCCGGTTGAGCGCGGCCTCGGAGAGATGGTCGACCAGTGGGGCAACAACCCCGCGATAACGGCCGTCGAGGGCGCCAAGGGCGATGGACGGGGATGCATCAGCGAGCGAGGCCATGGTCGCCATACTCCCAGAGTCCGGGTGGCCACCGAACAGCCAGTGGCCACCCACCCTTCGGTGCGCTCAGCGCGGGGGCGCCTGCGCGATGGAGAAGGTCTCGCCCTGCGGTCCCTGGATCATCGCCATCCGCCCGAAGGGGGTGTCCCACGGCTCGCGCACGATGGTGGCCCCGAGCTCGAGCACCTTTGCGACCGTGGCGTCCGTGTTGGCAACGTTGAAGTACGTCGTCCACTGTGGCGTCATGTCGGCCGGCGCCTGGGCTCCGATGGCGCCGATGCCCCCGACCACCTTGCCGTCGTCGCGCCTGATCGTCGAGAACTGGAACTTCGTGCCGTCGCCCATCTGCTCGTAGCTGTAGCCGAACACGCTGGCGTAGAAGGCTTTTGCGCCCTCGTAGTCGCGCGTCATCAGCTCGTTCCAGATCAGCGCGCCCGGCTCGTTGTAGACACCCACGCCCTTGTGGTCGCCGGCCTGCCAGATGCCAAACGGCGCGCCGGTCGGATCCATCCCGAATGCCATACGACCTGCGGTCATGACGTCCATCGGCTCCATCATGAACGTGCCCCCGGCCTCCTTGGCCTTGGCGACCGTCACCTCGACGTCATCGGAAGCGAGGTAGGTGGACCAGCAGTTGGGGAAGGGGTTGCCCTCCTGCTTGGGGCTGATCGCGGCGACCGCCCGGCCATCTACCATGCACATGGCATAGCCCCCGGCCTCGGGCGGACCGTCCTGGATGTCCCAGCCGAACAGACTTGAGTAGAACGTCTTGGCTGCAGCCGGGTCGGTAACCAGCACATCGACCCAGCAGGGGGTGCCGTTGGGCCAGGTCTCATCGCGTGTGGGCATCAAGCGCTCCTCGAAGGGTGTGGTGACGCGCCGGTATGGCGTGTGGCCGGGTGGGTGTGATTCGGCCCAGTCGGAGCCTGCCACTACGGGAGGGTCGCCGCCAGCCTCGGTTCGTGCTTGCTCGCGTTGATGTGCCGCGGCAATCCGGGTGCAATGGCCCCGGAGCGACTACGGCGCGACGCCCTCCGGCAGCGGCGAAGCGCCCTCCGTCTGGTGCGAGACGGCCTCTCGATCGTCACGAGCCGGAGGCGAGGGGCGCACGGTCTGGCGGGCCGTCTCGGCCAGAACGATCCCCATGAGCACGATGATCGACCCGACGACCTGGGCGGTGTTGAGGGACTCCCCGAGCAGGACCCAGGCGATGATGCCTGCGCCCACCGGCTCGAGCATGCCGATCAGGCCCACCCGGGCTGCTCCCAGGCGTCCCACGGCAAGCAGGACCAGCAGGAACGGAGCGACGGTGCCGAGCACGATGATCCACATGACCATCAGCCACAGCGGGGAGCTGCCGGGCAGCGCGCCGGGCAGGGCAACGATGTGGCTGAGCCGCGACAGCGGGAAGGTCCACCACGGCGAGACGATCGCCCAGAGGACGGCGGAGAAGCCAAAGCTGAAGCCCATCAAGGAGATCGGGTC
>DATCQG010000093.1:0-4089 GCA_036569625.1 Dermatophilaceae bacterium
ACGAGGTGGTTGACGATGCGCTCGTCCCAGTCGTCCCCACCGAGCTTGTTGTCACCGTTGGTCGCCCGGACCTGGATCGTCGAGAAGCCGTCCTCGGGGTCCTTGCCCACCTCGAGCAGTGAGACGTCGAAGGTGCCACCGCCGAGGTCGAAGACGAGGATGAGCTCGTCCTCCTTGCCCTTGTCCAGGCCGTAGGCCAGCGCAGCCGCGGTGGGCTCGTTGATGATCCGCAGGACGTTAAGGCCCGCGATCTCGCCGGCCTCCTTGGTGGCCTGACGGTGGGCGTCATCGAAGTACGCCGGGACGGTGATCACCGCGTCCGTGACCGTCTCCCCCAGGTAGGCCTCCGCGTCGCGCTTGAGCTTCTGCAGGATCCGCGCGCTGATCTCCTGGGCGGTGTAGGACTTGTCGTCTATCTGCCTGGACCAGTTGGTGCCGATCTGGCGCTTGACCGAGCGGACGGTCCGGTCGATGTTGGTGACCGCCTGCCGCTTGGCGATCTCGCCGACGAGGACCTCGCCGCTCTTGGTGAACGCGACGACGGACGGGGTCGTTCGCCCGCCCTCCGCGTTGGCGATGATGGTGGGCTCGCCGCCCTCAAGGACGGCGACTGCCGAGTTCGTGGTGCCGAGGTCGATGCCTACCGCACGTGCCATTTCTTTGTCTCCTGTATGACGAGGTGGTCGCGGCGAGCTCTGCCCGCCCGTTTGACGCTGGATCTGGTGCTCTTGATGCTGCGCTTGTCGTGCTTCGTCGCCCAATCTGCTCCCCGCCGACTTGAGTTGTCAAGCCGCCGCTCTGCAAACTTGCGTCTACTTGACTCAACTTACACCTCGGACCGATTGTTCCCGTCGAGTCAGGCGCTCATGGAGTACGTGTGTCATTGATCCAGCACCGACGCGCCTGCACCATCAATGACCCACCTGCGCGACGTGGGAGGAGTCGCCCCGCAGCCGTCATTCGTGTGCCGAGAGCCAGTCGAGGGCGGCATCCGCGACCTCCTCCCAGCCCTCCTCGCCGCAGATGTAATGCGAGCGGCCAGCGAACTCCCGGTACTCGACCTGGCCAGAAGCGGCCGTGTACTTGCGAGCGTTTCGCCGAACCATGGCCACGGGCGTGAGGTGGTCCTGATCGCCCGTGAGGAACAGCAGAGGTGCGCGCGAGGCTGTGAAGTCGATCCGGGCCGACCGCCCGAGAGTGCTCCGGGGCACGTTGCGGCTCTCGGGGACCACAAACCGGTCAAACGCGTCGTCGCTGGCTGGACGGCTGAGGGTGTTGGCGAAGGCGTAATGGAACCGCTCGGGCGTCATGAGCACCGGCTTGTCCCCGGCCAGCGGGTTGATGTGGGGGAAGTTGGCACGCAGGAAGTGCGGGCTGAACGAAACCACTCCTTGCGGTGGCGCTGAGCTGATCGCGACCCCCGCGCGAGCAAAGCCATCGTTGACCAGCCGCTGCACCAGCAGCCCACCGATCGAGTGGCCGACCAGGAGCGGGCGCTCCGGCAGAGTATCGATGAGCGCTTTGAGGTTCTCGCTCACGGCTCCGAACGTCAGGCGGCCGAGCCCAGGGTCGACCTTCGAACGCAGCATTTTCGGATCACCGTCGTGGTACGGCCAGCTGGGAGAGCTGCAGGAAAACCCCGCCCCGGTGAACCGATCAACCCACGGCTGCCAGCTCTGGCCGTTGAGGTACATGCCGTGGATGAAGATGACGTGACGGGCCATCCAATGACTGTATGTGTCGGCCGGACATTGCTTGCGCCGCAGACCGCCTGTCTCCAGGCGATCTGCGACGCAGGTGGTTATGCCGTCGGGATCACTGCTTGGTGATTCGGTCAAGCGGCAACGGGCTGTATGGCGACACGGTTGGCTGGGAGAAGTACTTCGCGAAGCCGTCGATGTCGAGGCCTCCGATGTACTTGCCGGTGCCGTTCTTGAACGCGGCGAAGTTGTCGCCACCATCAGAGAGGAAGTTGTTCGTCACGATGCGGTATGACGCGGAGCCGTCATTGACCACAGGAGTGCCGTTGATGGTGACCCCGGTGACAGCCTGCGCGCCAACAGCACCCTTCCACGTGTAGTGCAGACCTTTGCTGACCTGCAGGAACTTAATGGCCGAAACGTTGCCGCCAGACCATTGCTGCCCCAGGAGGCTCCAGATGTCGGCGCCGGTCACATCCATCGAGACCAGGTAGTTGTTGAACGGCTGGACGGTGAAAGCCTCCTCGTAACGGACGATGCCATCGACGGTCTCGGGCGGATCGGTCTTGGCGAAGGTCAGATCCGCGCGGATACCGCCGGGGTTCATGAATGCCACGACGGGCGTCTTGCCACCGGTGACCACGGAGGGGTCGTTGACCTGCGCATCGGCGATCAGGTCACCGAGGGGGGACTCTCCGGCCGGGCTCTGAGTGCGGGTGATGTCGGTCGTGATAGTGCCCAGGACCTTGTTGGCGATCGGCGCGATCAGCGTCTTGTAGGTGCCAATGAGCGAGGTCTCGTCGGCCGCCTTCGCCACGTCCCGGGTCACGATCATGTTGGTGCCCTTGACGGATGCACGAACGATGTCCTGTGTCCGGCGGTCGAACGTGAGGTTCGTCTCGGTGAAAAGCCGGCCGAAGGACGACGCCGAAGTCACCAGACGCGGCTGGCCCGCGGGATCCTTCACGTCGCAGACGTAGGGCTGGTGGGTGTGGCCCGAGATGACCATGTCGATCTGTGGGTCGAGGTTGGCCGCGATCGGCAGGATGGCCGAGTCGCCGGTCAGCGTGCCTCCGCCTCCGCAGGTGTAGTCGTAGGTGGAATTCACGCCGTAGGTCTTGTGGTCGGGCCCGACCCACTGCTGCACCGCCGGGGTGCCGCCCTGGTGAACCAGCACGACGATTGCCTTGGCACCCTTCGCATTCAGTATGGGCACGAGGGCGTTGGCCGTCTTGACCTCGTCGGTGAACTCGAGGCCCGCCACGCCGGCCTGCGTCACGATGCTCGGGGTCTCCTTCAGCGTCATGCCGATGAAGCCGATCTTGGCGCCGTTGAAGTTCTTGACCCAGTAGGACGGCAGGATCGTGTTGTTCGTGCCGGCGTACTTCACGTTGGCCGCGAGGATGTGGAAGTTGGCACCGGTGAAGGTGCCGGCGGCGCAGGAGTTCTGGTTGTTCAAGCCGTCGCCATCGGGCAGGCAGCCGCCGCTCTGCATCCGCAGGAGCTCCTGGTAACCCTCGTCGAACTCGTGGTTACCAACCGACGTCGCCTCAAGGCCAAGCTTGTTCATCGCCTCGATGGTGGGCTCGTCGTGGAACGCGGCGGACAGGAGCGGCGAGGCGCCGATGATGTCGCCAGCTGCGACCGTGACGGTGTTGGGGTTTCCGATCCGCGCGTTCCGCAGGTGGGTGGCGAGGTACTCGACGCCACCGGCGTCTTTGGTCACGTCAACTGCGGCCGTGCCCGCTGTATTGAGTGCGTGATCGGTGACGACTCGGCCACTGGACCCACCTGGGGCCTCGAGGTTGCCGTGGAAGTCGTTGAACGAGAGGATCTGGACCTTGATCGTGGGGCCGTTGGGCGCAGCCTGGGAGGCCGCTCCGGTCATCACCACCCCGGTTGCGCCTGCCAGCACAGCGGCGAGAACTCCGGTAACGCGACGTCTGCGTGATGGGGACATGAGGCTCCTGCTCAGCTTGGTGGCCGGGAGCGGTCTTTCCCCCCGCGGGCTCACACTAGCGCCGGCTCTCACCCTCGGAACGAACCACCCGTAACGGGCGATATGGGACGCGTGCAGGTTCACGTCCGGCGACCCGCGAGCTAGAGCGGGGGGAGCAGCAGCGGTATGCCGGCCACGGCGATTCCCAGCGCCAGCATCAGTGAGTCCGTGGGTCGCCAGGGCGCCGGCTCGGCCCAGGTTCTGCGAGGGGCCGGGACGCTGGCGGACGTGACTGCCACCGGGGAGAATCCACGCGCCTCCATCGCCACCGCCATCCGCCCGGCCTGGCGCAGCGTCTGGATAAGAAGGCCAAAGGTCAATGCCGCGACATGACGCCCGCGGTCCAGGGGCGAACGCCCCGGGCCCAGACCCCGCACTCGTCGGACGCGA
>DATCQG010000094.1:0-3138 GCA_036569625.1 Dermatophilaceae bacterium
CGGCACCATCACCATCCAGAGGTTCCTGGCCGACACCCTGGCGCTGCTCGGTGAACGACCGGGCACCCGCGACCGCTCGGTGCTGGTGGTGGCGCCCCGGACGTTCGCGGGCGACCCCACCGTGCTCAGGTCCTTCTTCGCTGCCATCGCCAAGGCGCCGTGGCTCGTCCCGACGACGACCGACCAGCTGCTGACCGCCAGCAACCTGGCAACCCCCGAGGGCCCCGGCGTCACGCCCGCGAAGCCGACCTCACCTGCGACCCCGTCCGCGACCCCGGCCTCGCCAGCACCGGCAGACCCCCTGCTCCCGGGCACCTCCCCGCTGACCGCAGCCCGGCTCGCCGCCATCTCCTCGAGGAAGTCCGCCGTCACCGGCATCGCCAGCATCCGCGACGATCCGGAGCCCTTCCGGACGCGCTGGACCGACGCCCAGAACCAGGCTGTTTCCGTGCGCTGGCGTGGTCACGGACTCGAGCTCGCCGCCATCGACACGGCCACGCAGGCGGCGGTCAGCGCCATCAGCCAGGGCGTGAGCGTCTCGCCCAGCTCGGTGAACTTCTTCGCCGACAAGGGCGTGCTGCAGATCACCGTCGTCAACAATCTGGATGTCGCGGTCCACGGCGTGCGCCTCACCCTGACGCCCGGACAACCGCGGCTGCGGATCGAGCAACAGCCCGGACCGCTGCGGATCGGGGCCAAGAGCCGCACCAACGTGCCGCTGCGCGTGACGGCCGTCGCCGCTGGTCTGGTCCCGATCAAGGCCGTCCTCACCACGCCTAACGGCACACCTCTGGGGCAGAACGCCCACGTCGACGTCCGCGTGCAACCCCCCAGCACCTGGATCTACTGGGTTCTGGGCGCCGTCGCGGGCCTCATCCTCGTGCTCGGCAGCTACCGCTCCCTGCGGCGCGGTTCCACCCGTGCGGGCCGTCCCGCAGCCGAGGTGATCCCCCTCGATGTCTGAGTCTGTGACCGGGCCCGTCGGCGAGCCGGTCAACGAGCCGGTCAGCGTGGATCCCAGCCTCGCGCGCTCCACCGCCGGCATGGCCGCCGGCACCATCGCCTCACGGGCTCTGGGCGTGGTGCGGGCCACGCTGCAGCTCGCGGTCGTAGGGGCTGTTCTGGCCGGTGACGCCTGGGACGTCGCCAACACGCTGCCCAACATCGTCTACCTGCTGCTCGCCGGTGGTGTCCTCAACGCCGTCCTGGTCCCGCAGATCACCCGCGCCGCCAGCCATCCCGACGGTGGCCGCGAGTACGTCGACCGCCTGCTCACCATTGCGATCATGGGTATGGCGATCATCGCCGTCGTGTTCACCCTGGGCGCAGGCCTGCTGGTCCGCCTCTACAGCACGTCAACGTGGACCACGGACCAGCGGTCGCTGAGCACTGCCTTCGCGCTGATCTGTATGCCGCAGATCTTCTTCTACGGCCTCTACACGCTGCTGGGGCAGGTGCTCAACGCGCGCAACCGGTTCGCGGCATACATGTGGGCCCCGGCCGTCGCGAACCTCGTGGCCATCGCGGGTCTGGCGTACTTCCTGCTGAACTACCCGCACAGGGCGCAGATCGCCGGCTGGACATCGCCGATGATCTGGGTGCTCGCCGGCAGTGCCACGGCGGGAGTCGCCGCCCAGGCCCTGGTGCTGGTCGTGCCACTCTGGCGATCGGGGTTCCGGTTCAGGCCGAGGTGGGGTTTTCGCGGTGTCGGTCTGGGCACGGCGTCCACGGTGGCACTCTGGACGTTCGGCGCCCTGACGGTCTCCACGGCGGGATTCATCATCACCTCCCAGGTCCTGACGTACGCCGGCAAGGCCGGAGCCCTGGCCCACCTGGTGGTGCCGGGCAAGATCTCGTACACCAACGCCTTCCTCATCTTCATGCTCCCCCACTCGCTGGTCACCGTCTCGCTCGTGACCGCCCTGTTCACCCGGATGTCCAGGGCCGCGCATGCGGGCGACCTCGTCGAGGTCCGTTCCGACGTCACCAAAGGCTTGCGGCTGACCGCCGTGGCCACCATCCCGGCCACGGTGGGTGCGCTCGTCCTGGGCTTCGCCGCGACCGCCACCCTCTTCCAGGGCAACACGGAGGCCGAGACCCGGGGCATCGCCACGGTGATGATGGCGATGATGTTCGGGCTGGTGCCCTTCGGGATCCTCTACCTTCTTCAGCGCGTCTTCTACTCGTTCGAGGACGCGAGGACGCCGTTCAGACTGCAGATCGTGGTCACAGGTGTGGCGACGATCGCCAACCTGGCCAGCCTGATGCTGCCGCTGCGCTGGATCGCCGTGGGCGTGGGTGCCGGTCAGGCCCTCAGCAACCTCGCCGGCATGGCCGTCGGCCTGATCCTGGTCCGGCACCGGCTCGAGGGCCTGCACCTGCGCGACGTGGTCCGCACCTATGTCCGCATCGGTGTCGCATCGGTCGTTGCCGCCGCCGCGGCATACCTGGTGCTCCTGGGCGTGGGACAGGTGCTCCACGGGAGGCTGTACAACCCCGTTGCTCTTCTGGCCGGCGCTCTGGTGTTCGCCGTCATCTACGTCATCGCGGCTCGGAGGCTGCGCGTTCGCGAGATCGACGACCTGGTCCAGCCGGTTCTGGAGCGGGTGCGTCGAGTCCGGCCCGGACGTTGAGCGCGCCCTAGGATGGGGACCCCGAACGCGAATCGGGTGCTGACAGATGCGGGTGCGGAACGGATGAAGGAGCCAGGGTGCAAGGGGTAGGCCCAGGAACGATCCTCGGAGGTCGCTACTTCCTGCGCCGCCGTCTTACCCGGGGACGCGATGTCGAGCGCTGGACCGCCCACGACACCACCCTCGCGCGCACGATCGCCCTGACCATCGTCGATGCCGAGCACCCGAACCGGGCCGGCATCCTGGACGCCGCCCGACGCGCGGCAGGGGTTGAGGACGCCCGCCTCGTTCGCATCCTGGATGTCGGCAGCCAGGACGGCAACTCCTACTTCGTCGAGGAGGGGATGGACGATGCGCTGTCCCTGACCACCATCCTGCTCCGTGGCCCACTGCCCGCCGAAGAGGCCCGTCGCATCGTCGGCGAGGTTGCCAGCGGGCTCGAGACCGCCCGCCAACGGGGCCTGCACCACCTGCGCCTGACTCCCAATCTCGTACTGCGCACCCC
>DATCQG010000095.1:0-11504 GCA_036569625.1 Dermatophilaceae bacterium
ACGACTGCAGAGAGCAGACGACCGCAGCGCTCGGCCGCGTTCCGGCCGGCCTCGACCACCTCTGCGTGGGAGAGCGGCTGGTCGCCGAGGCCCGCCGCCAGGTTGGTCACGAGCGAGATCCCGAGAACCTCAATGCCGCTCTGGCGGGCCGCGATCGCTTCGAGCGCCGTCGACATCCCGACCAGGTCGCCGCCAAGGATCTTGGCCATCCGGACCTCGGCCGGCGTTTCGTAGTGCGGCCCGCGGAACTGCACATAGACGCCCTCCTCGAGAGCAGGGTCGACGCCACGGGCCAGCTCACGCAGCCGCGGCGAGTACAGATCGGTCAGGTCGACGAAGTTGGCTCCCTCGACGGGAGAGGCTGCGGTGAGGTTGATGTGATCCCGGATGAGGACGGGGGTGCCGGGCATCCACGCGGGATTGAGCGCGCCGCAGCCGTTGGTCAGGACGATGGTGCTGCACCCGGCTGCGGCAGCTGTCCGCACCGCATGGACCACCGAGCGGACGCCGCGGCCTTCGTAGAAGTGCGTGCGGGTGCCAAAGACCAGCGCACGCCGGCCGGTGTCCCCGATCGCGACTGATCGCATGACGTCCGAGTGCCCGGCGACTGCGGCCTTGGCAAAGCCCGGGACGGCCGTATTCTCAATGGCGGCAATTGTTTTGCCGATCAGATCACCGGTCTGTCCCCAACCGGAGCCGAGCACCAGAGCCACGTCGTGACGCGAGGCGCCCGATCGCTCCGCGATCACGGCGGCGGCGTCGGCGGCAACCTCGAACGGGTCGACGGAGGGGTCGCACAGATCCAGGGATTCGATCCTCGAGTCGTTCACGCGGGCAGCCTAGCCGCGCAAGCACAACGTCATTTGTCACAATGCAGTCATGACGGATGACGAGGGCCTCAAGACTCCTGGCGCTGGGCTCTCGATGGACCGGCGGACCGCCCTGGTGTCCTTGGCTGCGGTGCTTGCTTCGGCCGGGTGCTCCAGCGACGTGACCCGAGGTGCCTCCGCGACCTCCACCGGCGGGCCCACGAGGGATGAACCGACCCCGGCCGCCACTTCGTCCTCGACGACGCAGAGCGCTCAGGGCGACACCACGAAGGTCCCGGTCCTCGATGTCGAGCCGAGCATCGCGAAAACCGCAGGTCCGGACATCGTCAACGGACCACGGACCCGGGGCGAGGTGGCGCTGACCTTCCACGGCGCTGGAGAGACGTCGCTGGCAGAGCAGATCCTGCGCGACTGCCTGGAGCACGACGCACGGATCACCGTGTTCGCGGTCGGGCAGTGGTTGGCCGGCGCGCCCTCCGTGGGGCGGGCGATCCTGGCGGCCGGACACGAGCTCGGCAACCACACCTGGAGCCACCAGCAGATGCCATCGCTGTCAGCGCGGGTCGCCGAGCAAGAGATCCGGCGCGGTGCGGATGCTCTGCGCAAGGCCACGGGCTCGGTCGGATGGTGGTTCCGGCCTTCGGGTACGCCGCACAGCACGGCCACGATCCGTGCGGCGGCCAGCCTTTCGGGATATCAGCGGTGCGTGTCCTACGACGTCGACCCGCGGGACTACCTCGACCCGGGAGCGGCCCTGGTCGTGTCCAGGACGCTCGAACAGGTCCGGCCCGGGTCGATCGTCAGCCTGCATCTGGGTCACGCAGGCACGGTCCAGGCGTTGTCGAAGATCCTGGCCGGCCTCTCCGCCAAGGGGTTGGTGCCCGTGACCCTCTCAAGACTGCTCCGCGACTGACCCTCGTCTGAGAAGATCGTGCCGAGCCCAGTGGTCGTTCGAACAGAGAGGTTTCGGGTGCTTCTCGCGCTGCGTCGTTCACCCCGGCTGATCGCCACCGCCTTTGCGGGGGTGACCCTGCTGCTGAGCTCCTGCGCCGGCCCTACGTCGGGGACCGCCTCGAGGTCAACGCCGACCCGCTCACCCGGCTCCCGACCGGCAAGTAGATCGGCATCCACGGCTCCCACGTCTCCTGCGTCCAGCCCGTCGACCACGTCGACCGGCCCCGTCAACGTCTATGCCGGTGCAGGTGCGGGCATGCTCTCCGACACTGCCCGGGCGGCCAGGAGCCTGGTCTACGTCCCGAACACCCTTGCCAACACGCTGCAGGTGATCGACCCGAAGACCTTCAGGGTGATCGGCACCTACCCCACCGGCCGCGAGCCCCAGCACGTGGTGCCGAGCTGGGACATGAGGACGCTGTGGGTCAACGACGACATCGGCAACGACATGGTGCCGATCGACCCCAGGACGGGGCGGCCCGGCAAGCGGGTCGCGGTCCAGGACCCCTACAACCTGTATTTCACCCCCGATGGCACTCACGCCCTGGCGATGGCCGAACGGCTGCGTCGTATCGACGTGCTCAACCCGCGGACGATGGCTCTGCAACGCTCCCTGCCGGTGCCCTGTCGCGGCGTGAACCATGCGGACTACTCCGCCGACCTGTCCTTCTTCCTGGCCAGCTGCGAGTTCAGCGGCAAGCTGCTGGTGATCGACCGCCAGGCCACCAGGGTGGTCGCGGTCATCAACCTCAACAACATCCCGACTCCAGGTGCCACCAGCGTCCGCGCGGCCATGGCGATGGGCGGGGCCAGGAGAAACCTCGAGCCGGGCGCCTCGGCGATGCCACAGGACGTGCGCCTCACCCCCGACGGCACCCGGTTCCTGGTCGCCGACATGTTGCGCAACGGGGTCTGGGTCGTCAACGCCATCGCCCCGCGGATCGAGCGCTTCATCCACACCGGGTTGGGCGCCCACGGAATCTATCCCGACCGTGAGGGCAGGCGGATGTTCGTCAGCAACCGCGATGCGGGCTCCGTCTCGGTGCTGGACGCCTCGTCCCTCGCCCTCACCGCCACGTGGAAGATTCCCGGCGGAGGGTCGCCCGACATGGGCGGGGTCACCTCGGACGGCTCGCAGCTGTGGCTCTCGGGCCGCTACAACGCCGAGGTCTATGTCCTGAACACCACGACAGGCGCCCTGATCAGGCGGATCAGGGTCGATGCGGGACCGCACGGACTGTTGGTGTGGCCTCAGCCGGGGTCGTTCTCGCTCGGCCACACGGGCAACACCCGATAAAGCCTCGAAGTGGGCGCACGCGCGCGCAGTGGTTGGATAGCGCCTGTGAGCCAACGCAATACGTCAGTTGTCGTCCTCGGTGGCGGCCCCGGTGGATACGAGGCGGCGCTCGTCGCCGCCCAGCTCGGAGCAGCCGTCACGATGGTCTGCCGCGAGGGGCTGGGGGGCGCCGCGGTCCTGACCGACTGCGTCCCCAGCAAGACCTTGATCTCGACCTCGGACTTCCTGTCGCGTTTCGAGATGGAGGGTGAGCTGGGAGCTGGGGACTACGGCGCGAAGCCCGGGCACGAGGCTCCCACCGACATGGGCGCCATCAACGCGCGCATCCTCGGGCTCGCCGCCGCGCAGAGCCGCGACATCCAGGCGCGACTGGAGACCGTTGGCGTGCGTGTATGCCGTGGAGTCGGGCGGCTGAAGTCACCGGCGAGGGTGTCCATAGAGCTCGACGAAGGAGCCACCGAGGAGCTGGACGCGGACATCGTGCTGGTGGCCACCGGTTCCACACCTCGCGTCATGGACTCGGCGTTGCCCGACGGGGAGCGGATCCTGACCTGGCAGCACATCTATGCCATGTCCGAGGTCCCGAAACGGCTCATCGTCGTCGGGTCGGGCGTGACCGGTGCCGAGCTCGCCCATGCCTACCTGGGGCTGGGTAGCGAGGTCGTCCTCGTCTCGTCCCGTGACCGGGTTCTCCCGGGTGAGGACGCCGACGCGGCCACCGTGATCGAGAACGTGTTCCGCCGTCGTGGCATGCAGGTCATGAACCGCTCACGTGCGCTTGGTGTGAAGCGCGTGGGCGATGGGGTGGTGGTCACCCTGGAGGATGGCCGGGAGGTCATCGGGTCGCATGCGCTGCTCGCCGTGGGCTCGATCCCCACCACCCAGGGCCTGGGACTCGCCGAGGCGGGCGTGGTGCTGACCGACTCGGGACACGTGCGCGTGGACCGAGTCTCGCGGACATCGGTGAGAGGGGTGTATGCGGCGGGTGACTGCACCGGGGTGCTACCCCTTGCGTCGGTTGCCGCGATGCAGGGCCGGATCGCGATGTCGCACGCGTTGGGGGACGCGGTCGCTCCCCTCAACGTGCAAGGCGTCAGCGCCAACATCTTCACCGACCCCGAGATAGCCACCGTGGGTTGTACCCAGCGGGAGGTCGACGAAGGGATCATCGACGCGCGAGCAGTCATGCTGCCGCTCTCGACCAACCCCCGCGCCAAGATGGAGAACCTGCGTGACGGGTTCGTCAAGCTCTTCGCCGCCAACGGCAGCAGCACGATCGTCGGCGGTGTCGTGGTGGCACCGCGCGCCTCGGAGCTGATCTTCCCGATCGCGCTCGCGGTCCAGCACCGGCTGACCGTGGATCAGGTGGCCAACACGATCACGGTCTACCCGTCGATGTCAGGCTCGATCGCCGAGGCGGCCCGCCGCCTGCACTCGGTGGACTGACCCCGGACTACTCCGGTTGGTCGTTGCTGCCGGGTTCGGCGGTTGGAGGGGCCATCAGACCCTCCTCGACCCAGAGACGCTTTCGCCGCTCGGAGGCGGTCGTGCGCAGCTTGCGGATCAGGGGGAACCCGATCCCGAGCAGCACGATGATGACCAGCAGCCTGGCGAAGGAGAAGCTGGGCGCCGAAGTCGCGGCGCTGACCAGTGCGATCTGCACGGGTCAGTCCTTGATCTCGGCGATCAGAGCGCCGTTGGCCACCGTCTCGCCCACGATTGCCGACAGACCGGTGATCGTTCCGGCCTTGTGGGCGTTGATCGGCTGTTCCATCTTCATCGCCTCGAGGACGACCACGAGGTCGCCGACCTCGACGGTCTGGCCCTCCTCGACCGCGATCTTGACGATCGTTCCCTGCATGGGCGCGGTCAGGGAGTCACCCGAGGCTGCTGCACGAGCCTTGCCACCACCGGCGCGCTTGGGGGCCTTCTTCTTCGTCGCGCCGCCACCACCGAGCGACAGCCCACCGGGCAGAACCACCTCGAGTCGCTTGCCGCCGACCTCGACCACCACGCTCTGGCGCTCGCCACCCACCTCAGGGGCTTCGGCGACGGCTCCGGCATACGGGGGGATGGTGTTGACGAACTCGGTCTCGATCCAGCGGGTGTGCACGGTGAACGGCTGGCGCGGGTCCTTGGGTGCGAAGGCCTCGTCCGCCACGACTGCGCGGTGGAAGGGCAGCACGGTGGGCATCCCCTCGATCACGAACTCCCCCAAGGCCCGGCGGGCGCGGGCCAGCGCCTGCGTGCGGTCCTTGCCGGTGATGATCAGCTTGGCGAGCATCGAGTCGAAGGCACCGCCGATGACGTCGCCCGACTCGACGCCGGAGTCCAGCCGCACACCGGGCCCTGAAGGGGGCCGGAACTCGGCGACGACCCCTGGTGCCGGCATGAAGTCGCGGCCGGCGTCCTCGCCGTTGATCCTGAACTCGATCGAGTGGGCGGTGGGCGCGGGATCGACATAGCCGAGCGCCTCACCGCTGGCGATGCGGAACTGCTCACGGACCAGGTCGATGCCGGTGACCTCCTCGGTGACCGGGTGCTCCACCTGCAGCCGGGTGTTGACCTCCAGGAAGGAGATGACGCCGTCCTGTCCGACGAGGAACTCGCAGGTCCCGGCACCTCGGTACTTGGCCTCCAGCAGGATGGCCTTGGAGGCGCGGACCATCTCGGCGTTCTGGTCCTTGGAGAGGAACGGCGCGGGTGCCTCCTCCACGAGCTTCTGGTGGCGCCTCTGCAGCGAGCAGTCGCGGGTCGACACGACAACGACGTTGCCGTGGTTGTCGGCCAGGCACTGGGTCTCGACGTGGCGGGGCTTGTCCAGGTAGCGCTCGACGAAGCACTCGCCACGACCGAAAGCGGCCACCGCCTCACGGGTGGCGGAGTCGAACAGCTCGGGGATCTCTTCCATGGTGCGCGCGACCTTCATCCCGCGGCCGCCACCACCGAAGACAGCCTTGATGGCGACGGGAAGACCGTGCTTCTGCGCAAAGGTCACCACCTCGTCGCTGTTCGTGACCGGATCCAGGGTGCCGGGGACCATGTTCGCGTCGGCGCGGGTCGCGATGTGGCGCGCCTTGACCTTGTCCCCCAGGGCGTCGATCGCCTCCGGAGGGGGCCCGATCCAGATCAGCCCGGCGTCGAGCACCGCCTGGGCGAAGGAGGCGTTCTCGGCCAGGAAGCCGTAGCCCGGGTGTACCGCGTCAACCCCCGCCTTGTCGGCGATGGCGAGCAGCTTCTCCTTGGAGAGATAGGTATCCGCCGATGTCGCCCCGTCGAGGGAGTAGGCCTCGTCCGCGACTTTGACGTGCAAAGCGTCACGGTCCTGATCGGCGTAGACGGCAACCGAGCCGATCCCGCTGTCCTTGCATGCGCGAGCGACTCGGACCGCGATCTCGCCGCGGTTCGCGATCAAGACCTTGCTGATGGGCGCCATGCCTGCGGAGCCTAGCGCGTGATGTGGAGGAGGCGGACTACCGCGGTCTCGACCCCTGCAGCCCAACGGGGAGGCCCGAGCGTGTCACCGGTCCTAGAGTCGGGGCGTGACTCCTGACTTCGACAGGTTTCTGGACCGCGCGAAAGAGCTCGACGCCCAGGATCCGCTGGCCCACTTCCGGGACCGCTTCCTGCCTGCCGAGGGCGTCATCGCCTACCTCGACGGCAACTCTCTCGGGCGACCATTGGCGGTCACTGCCGAGCGGATGCAGACGTTCGTCACGCAGGCTTGGGGCACCCGGCTGATCCGTGGCTGGGATGAGGGATGGATGGGCTGGCCCGAGAGCATCGGCGACCTCATCGGTTCCGGGGTGATCGGCGCTGCGCCCGGTCAGACCGTCGTTGCGGACTCGACCACCGTCATGCTCTACAAGCTGGCCAGGGCGGCTCTGGCGGCTCGACCCGATCGAACCGAGATCGTGGTGGACACTGACAACTTCCCCACCGATCGCTATGTCCTGGAAGGTATTGCGGCCGAGCGAGGATTCGCGCTGCGGTGGGTCGAGACCGACCCTGCGAGCGGAATCGCGCCCGAGCAGGTGGCCGAGGTGGTTGGTGCCGAAACGGCGCTCGTCGTGCTGAGCCACGTTGCGTACCGCTCGGGGTTCATCGCCGACGTGCCCACGATCACCGGGATCGCCCATGACGCCGGGGCCCTCGTCCTGTGGGATCTGTGCCACTCGGCGGGATCGGTCCCCACCCATCTCGACGACTGGGGCGTCGACCTGGCTGTGGGCTGCACCTACAAGTACCTCAACGGGGGGCCCGGCGCGCCGGCCTTCGGCTACGTCCGGTCCGGCCTGCACGGTCACCTGGCGCAGCCGATCTGGGGCTGGATGGGTCGCAAGGACGTCTTCGAGATGGGCCCGGGATACGTCGCTGCCGACGGCATCCGCAGCATGGTCAGTGGCACGCCACCGATCCTCGGGATGCTCCCCGTGCGCGACGGTGTCGAGCTTGCCGTCGAGGCGGGGATCGAGGCCATCCGTGCCAAGTCCGTGCTGCTGACCGGCTTCGCGATCGACATGGTGGACTCCTGGCCGGCCGAGTTCGGTGTCCGCGTCGCCTCGCCTCGCGAGAGCGCGCTGCGCGGTGGCCACGTGACCATCGTTCGGCCCGACTTCCGGGAGCTCATGCCTGCGCTGCATTCCCGGGGCGTCATACCTGACTTCCGGGCACCGGACGGCATCCGGATCGGGCTGTCCCCTCTCAGCACGAGCTTCGTGGAGGTGCACGACGCGATGCAGGTGATCCGCTCGGTGGCCGGAACTGAGCTGCCGGGAGCTGAGTAGTGGGGGGCTCAGCCGGGCCCCCCGCCACCTGTCTCAGTCAGGCGTGCAACATCGGCGACGGCCGCGACGCCCGTGAGTGCCGCAGTGAGGCCACCAGGCCCACAATGGCAATCGTCAGGAGAGCCGCGAGAGCCGCGATCAAGGCGTATTTCCAGTTTGACGTTCCACTGGCGGGGACGGGCGGGGCTTGGCTGGTGACGACTCCCGGGTCGGGCAGCCGTTGGGCGTACGCGACCGTGGTGGCGACGACGGACCAGAAGGCGACGCCGATGAGGGTGGCAATGAGGCGACGTGCATTGCGCATGTCGCGCCTCCTTTGTTCTGAGCCGGCGCCAGGTGGCGACGGGCGTGGACGTGATGGATGACCTCATCTGACGGCACCCTGCTCGGAGACTTCTTGAACTCGGCTTGGAGGGCCTTGGATTCTTCTTGAAACGTTCCCGAGCCGATCAACGAGTGCCCGGCGCCGTGCGTGATCTCAGGGTGCTGGCGCCGTTGTTCCAGGGACTTTTATTGGGGTGCCTCTGGGCGCGTCCCCGAGGTACCTTGAGGAGGTTGTTCGGAGAGACGTGGTGGTCGTGGCTGGGGTATCCGAGGGCGAACTTGCGCCGCTGTGCTTCGGCGTGCTCGGGCCGCTGCAGGTCACTCGCTCGGGTGAGCGGCTCCGCCTCGGTGGTCATCAGCAGCGCGCGGTCCTGGCCATGCTGCTCGCGGAGTCCGGCGTGGTCGTATCGGTCGGCCGGCTGGCCGACGCCCTATGGGGCGAGCAGACGCCGAGCGGGTTCATCACGACGGTGCAGACGTATGTTTTCCACCTTCGGGAGGTGCTCGAGCCGGATCGGAAGCACGGCGCCCCGGGGCAGGTCCTGGTGACCGAGCCGGGCGGCTACAGACTCGACACCACTGGCTCGACCGTCGACGCGACGATCTTCGAGGGCGGGTTGAACTCCAGCCGCCAAGCCATGGGCCATGGTTCCTATGCCGAGGCGTCGGCCGAGCTGAAGCGGGCGCTCGGTCTGTGGCGCGGCGAGGTGCTGGCCGATGTGGCAGATCTCGGGTTCGTGGCTCCGCTGGCCGCACGGCTGGAAGAGATGCGGCAGACCGCACGTGGGCTCAGGATCGAAGCCTCGCTGGCGATGGGCCTGCACGCCGACGCCCTTCCCGAGATCGACGGTCTGGCTGCGGAGCATCCCTTGTGGGAGCAGCTGCAGGCGCAGCGCATCACGGCGCTCTATCGCAGTGGTCGCCAGTCCGACGCTCTGGCTGCCTATCGCGAGCTGCGGAACCGTCTCGGTGAGGAGCTGGGGATCGAGCCCAGCTCGCCTCTGCAGCAGCTGCATCAGGCCGTGCTGACCCAGGCCGCGGCGCTCGACTGGCAGGGACCAAGAGCTGTGGAGCCGGCTCGGCCGGCATCCGGCAGGGGCCCCGACCCCCCGGAGTCGCCGCCGCCGGAGCCGCCGGAGCCGCCGCCGCCGGCACCTGCACGGCCGGGACCTGCACGGCCGGCACCTGCACGGCCGGAAAGGCTCGATCGGCCCGCGCCGCCCTCGTCACTTGGTGACCGATGGGTGCGTGGTGACCGTTGGGTGCGGATCGCGACAGGGGTCACCGCGGTTCTCCTGGCGATCAGTCTGGCCACCGTGATCGCCCTTCCGTGGATTCGCCCGAGCCCGGTGTCCTTCCCGGGCAACAGCGTCGGCTCGATCAACCAGGATGGCACTCTGGGACCGTCGGTGCGGGTGGGTCAGAGCCCAGATGGCCTGACCTACGCAGGCGGTTCGCTGTGGGCGGCCAACCGCTCCGAGAACACCGTCTCGCGGATCGACCCGAACACCCATACGGTTCAGACGACCATCCCAGTGGGGAGCAGGCCGGTCGCGCTCACGAAGACTGATCGCGACGTCTGGGTGGTCAACTTCGACGATGACACGGTCTCTCGGGTCAACATCAAGACGAACAGGGTCGTCGGCGAACCAGCCAAGGTTGGAGCCGGACCGGTGGCCATCGCCAGTGGGCATAGCGGCGTCTGGGTCGTCAACTACGTCGCCGGCACCATCCAGCGGATCGACCCCACCACTGGTCAGGCCGACAAGGCATTCCCGGTCGGTCACGGTCCGGACGGCATTGTCATGGACGACACGTCGATCTGGGTCACTGACGCCCTGGACGGCACGGTCGTGGAGTTCTACCCGGTGCCGGGGAGTCGCAAGGGCGCGTGGGTCCTGAAGCCGGGCACGTCAGTGCCAGTTGCAGGCGGGCCTCAAGGCATTGCCTTGACGCCGACGGACGTCTGGGTAGCCAGCCGGCTGTCACAGACCGTGACCCGTATCAACAGGGCCACCCTGCAGACCGTCAGTTTTGCCGTTGGTGACGGCCCCCACTCAGTGGTGGTCACCGGCGGTGCAGTCTGGGTGAGCAACGAGTACGACGGCACGCTCACGTGGATCGACCAGTTGTCCAACGAGGTGCACAAGCTGCCCTCGATCGGTGCCTCTCCCCGAGACATGGCGGTCGACTCAGAGGGTCGGATCTGGGTGGCGACAGGAGCCTTCGCCAACCCCGCGCACCAGGGAGGGACTCTGAGGGTCGTCGGGACTTCCATTCCTGGCGGGCAAGGGGGGATCGACCCGGTCTCCGTGACCGACGCCGCCACCGCCCGGGTTCAGCGCTTCGTCTATGACGGACTCGTAGCGCTGGGAGTGTTCGGTGGCCCGGACAGCCAGCAGGTCGTCACCGACCTGGCCCAAGGACCCCTACCGCTCCCGAGCGATGGGAACAGGACCTATGTATTCACCTTGCGGCCGGGTATCCGGTACTCGACAGGTGCAGTCGTGCGCGCCTCTGACTTCCGGACCGCACTGATCAAGGCCCTCACTGTGGGCGAAAGACCGCAGCCGTTTGCGAACATCGTGGGTGGCCGGAACTGCATCGACCATGCCGCAGCCTGCGACCTTTCGGCTGGGCTCATCACCGACGACGCGGCTCGTCGCGTGACATTCAAGCTTGAGAAGCCGGACCCCAGATTCCTGAACAAGTTGTTGTTCCTCTATCCGGTGCCACCCGGCACACCGGCAACCGTGTCTCGGGCACTGGTTCCTGGCACCGGGCCGTACAGCATC
This sequence comes from Dermatophilaceae bacterium, assembly GCA_036569625.1. GTDB lineage: Bacteria > Actinomycetota > Actinomycetes > Actinomycetales > Dermatophilaceae > UBA4719. The sequence continues at coordinate 10,988 of DATCQG010000095.1, forward strand.
GCGGCGTACGTGCCGGGCAAGAAGTTCACCCTCGAACGCAACCGCTACTTCAGCCAGTGGTCGTTCGTGGCGCAACCTGCCGGCTACCCCAATGTCATCGACTTCCGCGAGGTGGCCGATGACCGTGCAAGCGCCCAGGAGGTCATTGCCGGCAGGGCGGATGTCGCGTGGGTGGGCCCCGGGTCACCGCCGCTCATTGCCGACCTGAAGCGCCGATATCCCGATGGTGACCCGACGGCGCCGCAGTTCAAGGAACAGGTGGCGGACCAGCAGTCCTTGCTTGTCTCACCGAGGGTTGACAACTATGACAGCAACGCGGAGGTTGGCCCGCTGCTGAGCCAGATCTGGGTCAGGTAGGCCCGTTGTCGGCCGGCCCCGCCGTTCGACCGAGCCCGAGCGCCTGCAGGTCGTCCCGGCATCGACCCTCGAAGTCGTCGAGCTCCCTGAGCCCGTCCTCGATGTCGCTTCGGCGGCGTTCGAGGTCGGCGCGCCGCGCCTGGATCTGGTCCAGCACATA
>DATCQG010000096.1:0-12310 GCA_036569625.1 Dermatophilaceae bacterium
GTGGCGCTGACACCGCCCTCGACCGAGTTCTCGATCGGCACCATCGCTGCGTCCAGATCGCCGGCGCGCAGGGCTGCCAGGGCTGCGTCCACGGAGGAGAACGGGACGCTTTCGGCATCGTCGGCCTCGATCACCTGTGAGCATTGACGCAACGCCATCTCGGTGAACGTGCCTGTGGGACCTAGGAATCCGTATCGCGTGCTCACAAGCCGCCCTTTCCGGTTCGAACAGCGGCGAGCGCCTGCTGCCCCTCAAGTGTCAGCGTGGACCTCCGTGTCTCCCCTCGGCGACGCCCAGGTCCACGACCGCAGCGTATGACGAGAGGCACCTCCGGCGCTTGGGTGTTCCAGACGGGGCAGCTCTGTACGGGTTCGAGTACGGCTGGCGCGAGGTCGCCGACTCCGTCCTGGACTGGATCAGGAGCAAGGGACAGTAGTAGGGCACGTCGGCGCGGCTGCGCCGGCACGTCCGCTTGACAGGTGACTTTTTAGTCACATATCTTCGGGTGGTGACCGACGACGACCTGGTGTTCAAGGCGCTCGCCGACCCGACCCGGCGACTCCTGCTCGACCGCCTCTTCGAGCGCGACGGGCGCACGCTCACAGAGCTCGAGGCCGACGTGGAGATGACGCGTTTCGGAGTCATGAAGCACCTACGCCTGCTCGAGGACGCCGGCCTCGTCGTCGCCCAAAGGTCGGGCCGGAACAAGTTGCATTTCCTGAACTCGGTGCCGATCCGGCTGATCCATGACCGGTGGATCGACAAGTACGCCGAACGCCAGGTCTCGGCCCTGGTAGATCTCAAGGCTGACCTGGAGGGCGAGTCGTGACCAGGCCGGCGGAACGTCGAGGCTGACTCACCCTCAGCCTGGCCATGAGAGTCAGAGCGGCGCTGTCGATAGGCTCGGCGGACCATGAGCTTCGCGATCGCCGTCACCGCCTTCCTGCTGATCTTCCCCATCGAGCTGCCCGACAAGACCTTCGTCGCGACCTTGGTCCTGGCCACGCGATACAAGCCGTTGCCGGTCTGGCTCGGGGTTATCGCGGCCTTCGCGGTTCAGACGGTCGTGGCGGTAACCCTGGGCGGTCTGATCGGTCGCCTGCCACGGACGCCTGTCGAGATCTTCGCCGGGCTGATGTTCCTGACCGGCGGCGTGATCCTGATCCGCGGGGCCGGGAAGGCCGACGCCGAGGAGGCAGAGACCGAGGAGGAGTTCGAGGCCAAGACCAAGCCCGGTATCCACGGTTGGCGGGTCGTCGGGGCCAGCTTCCTCGTGCTCTTCGTGGCCGAGTGGGGTGACCTGTCGCAACTGTTGACCGCGGGTCTGGTCGTGAAGTACGGGGACCCGGTGTCGGTCGGGGTCGGGGCGTTCCTCGCCCTGGCCACGGTGTCGGCGCTCGGGGCGCTTCTGGGCCGGGCCCTGCTCAAGCGGATCAGGCTGGCCACCATCCGACGCGTCGGCGGAGCGCTGTGTCTGCTGCTTGCCGCAGCTTCACTGCTGCATGTCGCCAACGCATCCATCCTGTCCTGAGCCGACACGTAACCTGTTGCTCGTGACCCGACGCCGACTGCTCGCTGCCGCCGCGGCGGCCGTGGTGCTCGCCGGCCTGGTGATCGGCGCCCTTGTCTCGGGATCCTCGGCGCCCCCCACCTCCCGGGGCCCGAAGGACCTCACCGGATCCATCGTGGTCATCGGCACGGGTGGACTGTCGTGGAGCGACGTCTCGGCCAGGACGACGCCGGCCTTGTGGTCGTTGCTACGAAACGGTGCCACGGCAGACCTGAGTGTCCGCTCGGTCCACGCCAACACCTGCCCGGTGGACGGCTGGCTGACCCTTTCCGCGGGGGAACAGGCCGGCGACAGCACCCGGGGCGCACTGTCGAGCCACAACGAAGGCGCCAAGCCCCCGTGTCGGGCCCTTCCCGATCGGATGACTGCCGGCATGGTGCCGCACTGGGATGAATACCTCGCGGCAGCGTCGGCCAACAGCTTCGAAGCATCCCTGGGTCTGCTCGGCGACCAGGTTGCGAGCCATGGCGGCTGCATCCAGGCGGTCGGCCCGGGGGCGGCGCTGGCCGCAGCCCGGGCCAACGGGATCGTGGACCACTATCAGCCGTACGACGAGTCGACCCTGGTCAGTGCGCTGGCCTCGTGTCCTGCGACGCTGATCGATGTCGGCCCAGTCCGCGACCCGGCCGATGTGAACCCCCAGGATGCGCTCCGGCCCACGAATACTCGCGCCCAGCAGGTCGCGACAGTCGATGCGCGGGTCGCGGCGGTGCTCAAGGCAGCACCCTCCGGGACCGACGTGGTGCTGGCCAGCCTCGCCGACGCTGGAGTCACCGAACGCCTTCGCCTGATCGCCGTCTCGGGGCCTCGGTTCGGAGCCGGGACACTGGAGTCGACCTCGACGCGTCAGCTCGGGCTGGTCCAGCTGGCTGATCTGGCCCCGACCATCCTCGAGCATCTCGGCATCCCAAGGCCACCACAGCTGGGTGGCACTCCGCTCGAGTTCGTGCCCTCGGACGGCAACTCCGACCAGTCGGCCACCGAGCGTCTGAGCGCACTGCTCGACTATGACGAGGCGTCGCATGCGGTCCACAGTCTGGTCGAGCCGTTCTTCTACGGGTTGGTGCTGATCCAGATGGCGATCTATCTGATTGCCGCCGCGCTCTGGAGGCGCCGAACCAGCGACCTGGCTCGACACGGGTCGAGACTGATGCCCCAACGCACCCAGCTGCTAAGGGTCACCCGCCGCGTGGCGATCGTTGCCTCGACGGTTCCGGTGTCAACATTCTTGGCCAATCTTCTTCCGTGGTGGCGCTTCTCGGTGCCCCTGGTCAGCGTCGTTGCCTCCGTTGCGGTCTTCGTCACGGCGATCTCGATGCTGGCGCTGCTTGGGCCGTGGCGCCGCAGCCTTTTCGGGCCAGTGGTCGTGGTCTGCGTCGCGACGATGACGGTCCTGGCGGCCGACGTGATGACCGGATCACGGCTCCAGCTCTCCTCGCTGATGGGCCTCCAACCCCTCATCGGGGGCCGGTTCTACGGCATGGGCAACGTGACGTTCGCGTTGTTCGCGACGGCCACGCTCATCCTCTGCACCGTCGTCGGGAACCACCTCGTCCCGGTGATGGCGCCCCCAAGGGCTGCCGGCGCAGTGGCCGCTATCGGGATGGTCGCCGTCATCGTCGACGCGTCGCCGTCGTGGGGCAGTGACATCGGGGGGCCGCCGGCACTCCTGCCCGGTGTGATCCTTCTGGTCCTGGCCATTCTGCAGATCAGGCTGACCTGGCGCCGGCTGCTGGCCATCGGGGGCGGTGTCCTCGCGTTCCTCGTCCTGCTGAGTCTGCTCGACTGGCTGCGCCCCGCCGAGTCCCGTTCGCACCTGGGCAGATTCGTGCAGACTGCATTCGACGGCGGCGCCTGGAACATCATCAGCCGCAAGCTCGATCAGAACATGTCTCTCTTGCTGGGCAACCCGCTGTCGTGGCTGATCCCGTTCGGCCTCGTTCTGCTGGCCTACATCCTCGCCCGGCCGGAATCACGTGCTGCGCGGGCATTGCGCCGGCCCTTCGGACGGGTCCGGCTCCTGCGCACCGGCCTCATCGCCGTCCTGGTCATGTGGGTGATCGGCTTTGCGCTCAACGACTCAGGTACGGCGATCCCACCCGTCGGAGTGACCCTCGCCTTCCCACTCGTGATCGCGATCGCGCTCAAGACGCTGGAGGACGAGATGCTCGCGGGACCTGCGACCACGCGCGCCTCGCTACGCCTGCGATAGCCAGCCACACCAGCCATGCGGCCAACGGCCCCACGATCTTGCGAAAACCCAGGGTCAGTGACTCGACGTCGGGGCTCATGGCGACCACCCGGCCCGGGACATAGGCCATGGCCATCACGGTCAGCTGCACGAGCAGGATCCCGTCCAGCGTCGTGGCCAGAAGCAGGGGCAGGGTGGCCCAGGTGAGCACGCTGTACCAGGGCAGTGCATAGGGCGCTGCCAGCGCGTATGCCGTGGCGAGCACGAACGTCGCAGTCATCGCCGACTGCGTCTGGTGCTCGGTCATCGCCGACTGCCTCTGATTCGCAGTCTTGGCCGACTGCGCCGGTTCAACCTTTGAGGTCGGCTGCTCGATCGGGGCCTGTTGCGCGGTCGCGCGCGAGCGAGCGAGACGCGACAGCAGCGCGGCCAGCACGATGAACACCACGACGGAGCCAGCCGACCCCACGGTGCGGGCCGCATCCAGCGGCATCACCGCCGACAGGAGGTTGACGACGGGGCGCAACGCGGTGGCCAGAGAGACACCCTTGCCGCCCTTCAGCAGCTGCTCGAAGACATGGGGACCGGCCCAGAGGTGCAGCGACACGAAGACCCCCAGCGACGACACGGCCAGGGCGATCGTGTTGCGCACCAGGGGTTTTCGGGCCAGGGATCGCCAGGACCACAGGATCGCGAGCCCCACGATGCCGTAGGTGATCTTGGAGCTGACCGCAGCCCCGAGCACTACGCCGGCTGCCCAGGGCCGGCGCGCGGCGAGCAGGACGGCAGCCAGGGCCAGAGCTGTGGCGATGAGATCGACGTGTGCACCGAGCACGCCGACCCCGAACACGACCGGGTTGGCCGTCCACAGGAGGTCGATACGTCTCCGGGCCAGGTCGTCGACGGCGGTAAGACGCAGCAGGAACCGCACCAGCAGCCAGGCCCCCACGATCAGCAGCTGCCACACCCAGACGGTCTGACGCAGGTTGTCCTGTCCGACCAGGGAGCTCAGGGTCTGCAGCGCCGTCGAGAAGGGGCCGTACACGCTTGGCGTCAGGGTCCACGGGGGCTCGACCGAGCTGGTGACGGGGTCGGTGCCACCAGCCCAGGTGATCGGGGGGACGAGGTACGGATCGCCGCCCTGGGCCGAGATCCGCCCGTAGGCCGCGTAGTTGGTGTGGTCGGCCGAGCCGATCGGCGCGGTCAGCAGGGCGAGAGCACCCAGCGCGACAGGCAGGAGCCAGGAGTGGTCACGGAGCCACTGCAGGTGAGCAGTGCGAGCCCAAACCCCCGCCCCTGACGCGTGTCGATCGCTGTTCGAGCTCCGCCAAAGGCCCAACGCCACCGCAAGCCCGCCGAGCAGGTATGCCGTCCACAACAGGGCCGTGACCCCGGCGGAGGACAGGGAGATCGGCAGGTCACCTGGGGCCCAACCGCGTGGACCGAGACCGGGTTTCGCTGCCGAAGGACCGGCAGCCGCCACCAGCAGGAGCAAGGCGAACGAGAGGGTCAGTGCCAGGACGCGCAGCCAGCCCAGAGACCGATCAGCTCGCGTGGCGCTCATCGCGGCCTCTGGCTCTGACGGGTCCGCCCGCCCGGCGAACACGGGACCTGCGAACGGCGAGCGCGAGCCAGACGTCGCGATACTGCCTGGCGCGGTGCACCTGGCCTCGCCAGTCCGAGCCCGAGACACGATGCTGGAGAGCGCACGGGACCTCGATCACCCGCAGGCCGGCACGGAGGACATCGATGGTGAGTCCGACCTCGACGCCCCAGCCCCGCGCCAAGGGTGAAGCTGTCTCGAACGCCTCTCGTGACAGACACCGCATGCCTGAGAGTGGCTGGGTCGGCGTCCACCCCGCTAGGCCCTGAATACCTTTGCGGGCCAGCCGAACCACGAAGCCGTGGCCGCTTCCGACGGTGAGCTGGGGTGGCAGGGTCGCAATCGTCATGTCAGCCTCGCCTGACGCAACCGGTGCGATCAGGACGGCAAGGTTGGCAGCGCTGCCCTCGAGATCGGCATCCACGAACAGCAGCTGACGAGCACCCCCCGTCCCGGCCGGATCGCTGGTGTCAAGGTCGGCTGCAGCCCGCGCACCGGTAGCCATGGCCGCCGCCTTGCCCAGGTTGCGGCGATGGCGCAGGACGACGGCACCGGCCTCACCCGCCAGCCGTCCGGTCGCGTCGGAGCTGCCGTCATCGACCACGATCACCAGATCGACCCCGTCGATCCCGCGCACCGCAGAGATCGTTGACACGATCCGTGCGGCCTCGTCCTTGGCCGCGATGATCGCCGCGACGCTGGCATCCGTCGTCGTGGGATCCATGGCTGCCGGCCTTAGCGAAGGGTGACCTGGCGACTCAACAGACCCGAGCGGGCCCGCCGTTCCTCGGTCGTCAGGGCGCCGCTCTGGGCCAGGGCATCGTCGAGGCGCCGGGCGAGCTGCGCCACCGGGCTCTCGTAGTCGGCGCCACCCAGGCTCGCGTCGAGCTCCCAGACCGGCACCAGCAGGCCGCAGGCCCGGAAGGCCCCGAGCAGCCGGCTGCCCTCTCCCAAAGAGGTGGCCGACGCTGCCAGCAACCGGGCGAGCGCGTCTGTGGCTGCATCCTCGTCGTGGGGCAGTACCCAGCGCAGGTAGGTGCGTTCGCCGACCTGGCACCAGTACGCAGAGGGAGCAGACTCCAGCTTGGTGGTCGGGATCGCGGCGGCGTTGGCGCGCTCGAGGGACTCCTTGCCGGCGTCATCGAGGTCGCTGGTGTCCGGAAACCAGAAGTCGAAGCCCTCGTGCACCGTGACCTCAAAGGGCGCTGACGGGTCCAGGACATCATGCAGTGTGGGCGTCGCCGCGGTGGCAAGGGGCACGGACGGCAACGGCATACCGACTTCGGCGGCCGCCGTGGCCAGGAGCACCTGGGCGATGTCGCGGCTGGCGTCACCGCTGGTGGTACCGGACTGGAGCGCCACCATGACCGCGCCGTCAGAGCGTCGTAGGCCGGACCAGGAAACTGGCAAGACCGTTGCCACTGTTGCCGTTTGGGGCCCAGTGGCGGCGACTGCACCAGGCTTGAACATCACCGTCGCAGTAGCCGCGGGAACGACCTCGCGCATGGCCACCCAGTCGGTCTCGCCAGTCAGCCCCTCAAAGGGTCTGGCCACGAAGGCAGCCGACTGTGCCGAACGATCTCGGGTGCGGGTCTCGCGCACGGTGGTGCCACCCGCTGCACGACGCCTTGATGCCTTGCCCATGTTCGCCAACCCTAGTCGGCCAGGATCGGGGTCAGGGACTGTGGCGGCTGGACGGCCCGCCCATCGAGGCCCAGACCGTGCTGCCGCTGTTGTTCTCCCGAACACCCCACTCGTGGGCCAGGCTGCCCACGATCCGCAGCCCTCGACCGCCGGCGGACCACACCGAACGCGGGGCTGGATGCGGGGTAGTGGGTCCTCCGCCATCGGTGACATCGATCTCGACCACGCTGCCCCTGACCGACCAGCTCACGCGAATCTTTCCGTCCGCCAGGGGTTTGGCATGGCGAACGGCGTTGGTGACAAGCTCGGATATCACGATCTCGGACTCGTCGACGACGACCGGGTCCACCCCAAGAGCGCGCAGCTCGGCGACCACGGCACGACGGGCATCCACGGCGGAGCTCATCATCCATGGCACTCGCATAGTCTGCACCGAGATTCCCTCCGCCCTCAATACCTGTCTGCCACAGCACTGCACACGTTAGCCCCTCACGAACAGGCGGTCGCGAACGAAAGCAGGACGGTTGGTGATGATGCCCTCGACCCCGAGCTCGAGGCACATGTCGATGTCTGCCTCATCGTCCACGGTGAACACATAGACCTGGTTGCCGCGGTCGTGCTGTCGCCCAACGGTCTGGGGCCAGCGACGGATGATCTCCTTGTCCAGTCCGGCAGCTCGCGCTCCCCTGGGCAGCGAACCGTCGCGGAACCGCAGGGGCACGGAGCCGCTCATGAGGTAGACCAGCGGCACCTGCGGGCACAGCTGTCGCATCCGCGCGACGGCCAGCTGCGAGAACGACATCATGCTCACGTGGGGCCGACCCGGCACATACGCCCGGTCCAGGTCGAACTCGGCGAGGACCTCGGCGAGCTGCCGCTCGACCTGACCGGCGTACCGGGTGGGGTGCTTGGTCTCGATCACCAGCCCGACCTCCCGGCTGCAGCTCATCACCACGGCGATGAGGCGGCGCAGCGTCAGGAGCTTGTCCCGCTCATGGTCCAGGTCGGGCATCTCCACCTCGCCGTCGTGATCCAGCTTCCAGGAGCCGAAGTCCAGACCCTCCAGGGTGGCCAGCTCGAGCGTGGAGACCAGGCCTTTGCCGTTGGAGGTCCGGCTGACGTTGCGGTCGTGGGCGCAGACCAGGTGGGAGTCAGCGGTGAGCCTTACATCGCACTCGAGCGCATCGGCGCCTTCGGCAATGGCGCGCAGGTAGGCCTTGAGCGTGTGCTCGGGCAGATCCCGGCTGGATCCCCGGTGGGCGATGACCTGGGGGGTCCGCCCGGTGACTGGCATGGCTGCTTCGTGCACGACGCCTATCGTCCCACCTGCGGCTCAGCCGCAGCCGGGCGACACCCTGCGACCGACGCCTGACCAAAGCCGGCCGCTGCGGCCCGAAATGGCCCCCGAATGGATACGGTCAGGTGTATCGCACCCCACACTCACACCCTCACCCCGTTGAACGTTGAAGTTCTGTGACCCTGCCCCCGTTTCAGCTTCTGGTCGACGACCACTGGCGCGACGTCGCTCGTCTGGCCCATGCGCTCGCGGGGCCGGTCGACGGTGACGACGTGGCCCAGCAGGCCTGGACCCAGGCGCTGGCTGCCTATCCCCGGCTTCGCTCGTCCTCAAACCTGCGCGGCTGGTTGTTGACGATCACGTCGCGATGCGCGACGGACGTCCATCGCACGCGCGGCCGACGCGCGGTGCCGGCGGATGACATTGCCGCCATCGGGGAGCGCTCCGGACGGGCCTTGGTCAAGGGGCCGGAGAGGGACCTGCCGGACGAGAGCCTGTGGTCCCGTGTCGCCGACCTCCCTGAGCGCCAGCGACATGCCGTCGTCCTGAAGTACGTGGTCGACCTCGACCACGTCAGCATCGCCAAGGCACTGGGCACGACGCCGGCCATGAGCCGTCGGCTTGTCAGTGACGGCCTCGCCGCCCTGAGGCTCGCCCTCCACGGAAACGAGATCTGACATGTCCGAACACACCCTGCCCGCGCGGCTGTCGGCGTTCGATCCGCCGGTGACGCCGCCCGAGCTGCCCGTGTCAGACGTCTCCTACGTCGTCGATGACACCATCATTGGGCGAATGCTGCTGGCCCTCAACGAGTCTGGCGCGCTGGTCGCTTCGACATTCGTCAGCGGGCCTGACGCCGAAGACGCGTTGCTGGATCGGCTTGCGCGACAGGTCTCGCCGCGCGTGCTGCGCCAGCCGCGAGCCCTCGACGAGGCTCGCCGAGAGCTGGAGGCCTACCTGCATGGCGATCGCCGGGCCTTCGATCTGCCGACCGACCTCGTCCTGGCCACGCCGTTCCAGCGGGTCGTCCTTCATCATCTGGCGGGAGCGATCGGCTATGGCCAACGGACGACATACGGCGCACTGGCCCGGGAGATCGAGCGTCCCAGCGCCTCGCGGGCCGTCGGGGCCGCCCTGGGCGCGAACCCGCTGTGCGTCGTCCTGCCCTGCCACCGCGTGGTTGCCTCCTCGGGCGCGCTCACGGGGTATGCCGGTGGTCTGGCCGCCAAGGAGTACCTCCTCGCGCTGGAGTCCCGCACCTGAGGCGGCCATCGGCTCGGCGACCCGCCCCGCCTCTGGCAGGATCGCGCGGGTGAGCAACGGCGTGGAGTTCGGGGCCAGACCGGGGATGACCGACGAGGTGCTGTATGCGCGGGATGGTTGCCTCGGACGGATCATGCTGAACCGGCCCAAGGTCATCAACGCCCTGACCAGCCAGATGGTCACCTCGGTGCTGGCACAGCTGGAGGACTGGGCGCAGGACGACACGGTCGCCACGGTCTCAATCCAGGGCGCTGGCGAGCGCGGCCTGTGTTCAGGGGGCGATGTCCGGGCGCTGCGCTCCAACCTCGTGCAGGGCTCTGCGGGCGCGGTGCAGTTCTGGGCGCATGAGTACCGCATGAACGCCGCCATCTCCAGCTACCCCAAACCGTTCGTGGCTTTCATGGACGGCATCGTCATGGGCGGCGGGGTCGGCATCTCGGCTCACGGCAGCCTGCGGCTGGTGACCGAGCGTTCGCGGATCGCCATGCCCGAGACCGCCATCGGCTACTTCCCCGACGTCGGCTCGCTCTTCCTGCTCTCCCGCGCGCCTGGTGAGATCGGGACGCACCTGGCAATGAGCGGGCTCGCCATCGGGGGTGCCGACGCCGTCACTGCAGGGTTGGCCGATGCGCTGATCGGGAGCAGGGACATCCCCGGGCTCGTCGAGCGACTGGCCGCGGGCGAGTCGCTGGACGCCGACGTCGGCAGCACCTCGACCGCGGGCGACCTTGCGGCAGATCGGGACTGGATCGACTCCTGCTATGCGGGGAACGACGCCGTGAAGATCCTGCGGGCCCTTCGGGCGCACCCCGCGCCCGGCGCTGCGCGCAGCGCCGACGTCCTGGAGACCCGCTCGCCGTTGGCCGTTTCGGTCGCCCTGGAAGCAATCCGCAGAGCCGCCCGGATGGACACCCTCGCAGAGGTACTCGACCAGGACCTGAGGCTGGGCAGCGCCTTCGCAAGCTCGCCCGACTTCGTCGAGGGCGTGCGAGCGCTGCTCGTCGACCGGGACAATGCGCCGCGATGGCGCCATAAGTCACTGGAGGATGTCGACCCGGCCGAGGTGGCGAGGCTGTTCAGCGGCAGCGGCGCAGAACTTTGACGACCCACCGCTGATACCAGCGGTGCCCGGGTTTCACGGCACTCGAGAGCTGGAACGGCTCCCGGGAACTCGAGTCCTACCCCAGATGTCAGCGGAGTCCGAGATGTCAGCGGTGCCCGAGGCTGGAGCCTGCGGAGAACGCCGCAGCGCCACCCCGCGAGGACGACGTCGAGTAGACGGAGGTCGAACCGCCCTGACCGCCGGGACGGGCACCACCGCGCGCGGTCGAGCGCTTGGCGCCCGGGCTGCGCTTCGGCGTGCCACCGGTCGCGCCACCGCGCGAGGAGCCGGCACCAGCAGCCGTACTGCGGCCGGCAGCACCTCGTGGGGCGCCTCCACGCCCGCCGGTTGCCCGCGCGCCGCCGGAACGGGCGCCACCTGATCGGCTACCGCGGCCACCGCCGTTGCGGCGAGGGCCGCTGTCTTCGTCGGCCACGAGGACGAGGGGCTCGGTGAACGTGCGCTCGCCGGGGGCGAGCGCACGAAGAAGTGGATGGTCGGCGTCCACCCGGGTGGTGGTCGCCTTGATGCCGGCCTTGCGTGTGAGGTCGCGAACGTCGCCCACCTGGTCATCGGTCATCAGCGTGATGACGGTGCCCTCGGCGCCAGCGCGTGCGGTGCGACCCGAACGGTGCAGGTAGGCCTTGTGCTCGACCGGAGGGTCGGCGTGGATGACCAGTGCGACGTCGTCGACGTGAATGCCGCGAGCCGCAATGTCAGTGGCGACAAGGGTATTCGCCGCTCCGGTCTGGAACGCGTCCATGTTCCGGGTGCGTGCGTTCTGGGAGAGGTTGCCGTGCAGCTCCACCGTCGGGACCCCAGAGGCGTTGAGCTGTTTGGAGAGCTTCTTGGCACCGTGCTTGGTGCGGGTGAAGACCATCGTGCGCCCCGGAGCCGACGTGAGGGCAACCAGGACGGGAAGCCGGGCGTCGCTCCTCACGTGGAAGATGTGGTGCGCCATGGTCGAGATCGGCGCCTGGCTCGTGTCGGCGCTGTGCGTCACGGGGTTGGTCAGGAAGCGTTTGACGATCACGTTGACGCCGGCATCCAGAGTGGCGGAGAACAACATCCGCTGACCGACCCGCGGGGTGCGGTCCATGATCCGCCGAACGCAGGGCAGGAAGCCCAGGTCGGCCATGTGGTCAGCCTCGTCCAGGATGGTGATCTCGATGGCGTCCAGGGTCAGCGCGCCCTGACTCATCAGGTCCTCGAGACGCCCAGGACAGGCCACGACGACGTCGACACCCGCCCGAAGGGCGCTGACCTGGGGCTTCTGGCTCACGCCGCCGAAGATCGTGATGCTCGTGATCCCGAACACCTTGGCCAGCGGGGCCATGGCGGCCTCGATCTGGCTGACCAGCTCACGGGTCGGCGCCAGGATGAGCGCTCGCGGCTTGCGGGGCTGACGCGAGCTTGTGCTGGCGGCCAGCCGGGTGAGCAGGGGAAGCACGAAGGCGTAGGTCTTGCCCGAACCGGTGCGGCCACGGCCGAGGACGTCGCGACCCGCGAGGGAGTCCGGCAGCGTCACCGCCTGGATCGGGGTGGGGATGGTGATGTCTGCCGCCGCAAGGACGTCGGACAGTGAAGTGGGCACGCCAAGGCTGGCGAAGGTGGTGTCAGAAGACACAGGTGGGTACTCC
>DATCQG010000097.1:0-4973 GCA_036569625.1 Dermatophilaceae bacterium
GCCCGGGGTTGTAGCCGGTCTGCCAGCACGGCCACGGCCAGCCCGAAGGCGACCGTGACCGCAGGCACTATGAGCACCCACAACAGGCTGTTCAGCAGAGTGCCCGTGACGAAGTCGGGTGTGGTCAGAAGGTCGGTGTAGTTCTTCAGTCCGATGAACTTCGTGGAGTCGGAGTTGGCGAAGCTGAAGATGATGGTCCGGATCGCCGGGTAGACCAGGAAGAAACCGACCAGGACCACGGCTGGGCCGACGAAGACGTAGGGCTTGACCCGCTCCTCCCACTTCTTCGGGAGGCGCTCCACGACCTTGTTCAACACGTAGAACAGCAGCAGCGACCCGAGCACACCCCCGAGGACGGTCAATAGCGCGTTGATCACCTTGAGCACTGACGTGACTCCTCTCGGTCCTGGGGCGCACCGCTTGGTGCGCCCCAGACGGTCAGCTGGCGGTCAGCTCAGAACGACGATGAGGACTGCTAGCCGGTGGTGGGCCAGCTGTCATCGAGCGCCTTGAGCGTGGTGGCCTCGTCCTGCTGGCCCGAGGTGAAGGCGACCATGCCCTTCCAGAAGCTGCCCGCGCCGACCTTGGCCGGCATACTGTCCGACCCGTCGAAGCGGATGCCGGAGGCGGTGTAGGCGATCTTGGCGATGCTCCTGACGGTCTCGTTGCCGTACTTGGAGACGTCGAAGTCCTTGTGCGGCGAGAGGAAGCCACGGTCGCTCGGCCCGGCCCACACGCCACCGAAGGTCGGATCCTCGGTGAGCTCCTTGAGCACCTTGGTCACGTTGGTGTCGTTCTTGGTGAACAGGGCTGCGACGTCGCCGCCACCCTCAACGGTGTCGAACTTGCCCTTGGGGAACGGGAAGACGCCCAGGTTGGTGTCGATGCTCGCCCTGACCGAGTCGGACAGGAAGCCCTTCTGCGTCACGAAGTTGCCCTGCTTGTGCAGGAAGCAGCCGGGCGGTTTGGTGAACATAGGGTTCGCCGCCGTCTGGAATGCTGTGGAGACGATCGACTTGGATCCTCCGAAGACGTTGCCGTTGGTCAAGGCGATCTTCGCGTAGGTGTCGAAGGCCGCTTTGATCTGGGGGTCCTCGAACTTGACCGTGTGATTGACCCACTTGTCGTAGACGTCCGGGCCCGACTGCTTGAGCACCAGCTCCTCGATCCAGTCGGTCCCGGGCCAGCCGGTCGCCGAACCTGACTCCTCCCCGATGCACCACGGGGCCGTGCCTGAGGCCTTGATCTTGTCGCCCAGGGCCAGCAGCTCGTCGATGGTCGTGGGGATCTTGTAGCCGGCAGCAGTGAAGGCGGGCTTGTTGTAGAACACCAGGCTCTTGATGTTCATCGACACCGGGACGCCATAGTGCTTGCCGCCGACGACCGCGGCATCCAAGAAGCCGGGCACGATGCTGGACTGGAGCTTGGCCATGTCCAGGATGTTGTCCAGAGGCTGGAGCTTGCCCTGCTTCTGGATGTCCTTGAGCAGACCTGGCTGCGGGAAGAGCGCGATGTCCGGCGCGTTGTTTCCTGCCACGCTGCTTCGGATCAACGTGTCGAACGATGTCGCCGGGATGTACTTGATGGTGATGCCGTTCGTCTTGGCCCATGGGTCAAGCGAGTCCTTGAACCCCTGCGTCTGGTCACCACCGAAGCCGAACATGATTGACACCGTCTTCTTGGCGGTTCCCCCACTGCTGCTCGAAGTACTCGAACTACCCGAACTCAGACATCCGCTCGTCAGTAGTGCTACTGCTCCGACCGTTGCCACCGCCTTGGTAATGGTCAAACCGCGCATGTCATATCTCCCAGATCGCCGAATCAACTGAAGGACTGCGCCGAGCGAGCCTCACGAGTGCGGCATGCCGAAGACGCGCTTATTCGATTTAGCGTGTGATCCTCCTCTCACGAAACCGCGCCGTCAATACCCTGCAGCGCAACCGTTACAAACACGTTGCGAGGCGCTACGCTCCGTGGATGTCTGGCCGCCCCAAGGACCCCAAGGGGATCCGACGACCCACCATGGCCGACGTCGGACGCATGGCAGGTGTGTCGGCCACGACGGTGTCCTTCGTCATCAATGCCAGCCCGGGGGAGGCCATTCGACCCGCGACACGACGGCGCGTGCTTGCCGCCGTCGAGGAGCTCGGCTATCGGCCCAACCGCGCCGCCCAGGGCCTGCGAACCCGCCGCACCTCGACGATCGGGTTCGTCACGGACGAGGTCGCTGTCGAGGCCTTCGTCGGGCAGATCATCACCGGCGCGCACGACGTGGCATGGCGCAACGGCAGCGTGCTGCTGGTTGTCAACACCATGCGGTCGAGGGCGGTGACACGTGCAGCACTGGACAACCTCGCTGACCGGCAGGTGGACAGCATCATCTTTGCTTCCGCCGGCACCCGGCGGGTCACGTTGCCGCCAGGTTCAGGCCGTGTTCCCACCATCCTCGTGAACTGCTTCACAGCGAACAACTCCGTGCCCTGCGTCCTCCCCGACGAGGTGGGTGGTGGCCGGGCGGCTGTGCGCATCCTCATCGACGCCGGCCACACGAGCATCGCCTACCTCACGGGCACACCCGGGGCCTGGGCGACCCGCGGACGACTTCGCGGGTTCCGCGAGGAGCTGAGGCAGGCAGGCATCGACCCCCGTGACCAGATCGTCGAGGCAGGCAACTACCAAGCCGACTCCGGATACGAGCTCACGCTCGAGCTGCTCACGAAGCGGCACCGACCGACGGCGATCCTCTGCGGCAACGACCGCATGGCCCTGGGGTCCCTGATGGCGTTGCGCCAGAAAGGAGTCGACGTGCCGGCAGAGATGTCGCTGGTCGGCTACGACGACCAAGACGCACTCGTCACACGAATCTCTCCGGCGATCACGAATGTCCGGCTGCCGTTCTACGAGATGGGTCGATGGGCGGCCGAGCGGATGTTCGGACAGGGTGCACAGGGTCTGGCTCCACGAACCCAGATGCCATGCGTACCAGTCCTGCGCGAGTCCGTGACCGCGCCGAGGTTATGAGTCCTGCGCGCAATGAGGCGGACGTGACGTGGACCACTTCCTGAAGCGCTCTAGGCTGGGCGCGTCTCCAGCCCCGGAGCGGCACGGCAGGTGGCGGGGTTCACGATGGTGTTTGTCAAAGGAGCAACGATGCCCGAGTTCGGATACGAGGACCTGCTTCCGCTGGGAGCCGACGACACGGCATACCGGCTGGTGACCAGCGAGGGCGTGCGGACGGTCGCCGGCCCGGACGGGCGAGAGTTCCTGGAAGTGGCGCCCGGGGCGCTGCGTTTGTTGACCGAAACGGCGATGCACGACATCGCTCACTACCTGCGCACGGCTCATCTGGCCCAGGTGCGGAGCATCATTGACGACCCCGAGGCGAGCAGCAACGACAAGTTCGTCGCACTCGACCTGCTCAAGAACGCGAACATCGCTGCCGGTGGTGTCCTGCCGATGTGCCAGGACACCGGCACCGCGATCGTCATGGGCAAGCGCGGCCAGCATGTGCTCACGCCCAGCGGTCAGGGCTCGGACGAGTCAGCCATCGCCCAGGGCGTGTATGACGCTTACACCCGGCTCAACCTGCGCTACTCGCAGATGGCGCCGATCACGACCTGGGAGGAGAAGAACACCGGCTCCAACCTCCCTGCCCAGATCGAGCTGTACGCCGACACCGCGGCCGGTCATGAGACCACGTACAAGTTCCTCTTCATGGCCAAGGGTGGTGGGTCTGCGAACAAGTCCTACCTCTACCAGGAGACCAAGGCCATCCTGAACCCCGACGCCATGCTCGCCTTCCTCGACGAGAAGCTGCGGACGCTCGGCACGGCGGCTTGCCCGCCCTACCACCTGGCCATCGTCATCGGTGGCACCAGCGCCGAATTCGCTTTGAAGACAGCCAAGTACGCCAGCGCGAAGTACCTCGACGGCCTGCCCCGAGAAGGCTCTGCGGCCACTGCTCATGGATTCAGGGATGTCGAGCTCGAGGCGAAGGTGCTCGAGCTGACCCGCAACTTCGGCATCGGCGCACAGTTCGGCGGCAAGTACTTCTGCCACGACGTCCGCGCCATCCGGCTCCCCCGCCACGGCGCCTCGCTGCCGATCGCGATCGCCGTCTCCTGCTCGGCAGACCGTCAGGCCCTCGGAAAGATCACGCCGGAAGGCGTCTTCATCGAGGCACTCGAGACCGACCCGGCCCACTTCCTGCCCGAGACGACGGACCACCACCTCACGGCCGGGTCCTCGGCTGCAGTGGACCACGTCGTGAGAATCGACCTCACCCGGCCGATGGACGAGATTCGCGCCGAGCTGACGAAACACCCTGTGATGACACGACTTTCGCTGACCGGAACCCTCGTCGTAGCCCGCGACCTCGCGCACGCCAAGATCAGGGACCTGCTGGACGCGGGTGAACCGATGCCGCAGTACCTCAAGGACCACCCCGTCTACTACGCCGGTCCGGCCAAGACGCCCGCAGGCTATGCGAGCGGCTCCTTCGGGCCCACGACCGCGGGGCGGATGGACTCCTACGTCGAGCAGTTCCAGGCCGCTGGTGGCTCGATGGTGATGCTCGCCAAGGGCAACCGTTCGGGCCAGGTCAGCGCCGCATGCGCGACCTACGGGGGCTTCTATCTCGGCTCCATCGGCGGCCCGGCGGCCCGGCTCGCTCAAGACTGCATCAAATCCCTTGCAGTCCTTGAGTATCCGGAGCTCGGCATGGGAGGCAGTCTGAAAGATTGAGGTTGAGGACTTCCCTGCCTTCATCATCGTGGACGACAAGGGCAACGACTTCTACGCCGACACGGCCAAACCCCTCGCCATGAGCATCACCAAGCGACCGGGGCTGTGACCGGAATCGGGCCGAGTGAGCCCTTTCGGCCGTGGACTCCGGCGGAGGCCTGGGCCAAGCTGGCCCGCGGCAACGAACGCTTAGTCGCCGGTGAGCACTCGCACCCCAACCAGGATGCCGC
>DATCQG010000098.1:0-4770 GCA_036569625.1 Dermatophilaceae bacterium
GGCTGTGGCCCCTGCGGTCGCGGACAGGACGAGACTCACGATGACGGCAGTGCCGCCGGTCGACTGTTTCTTGTCATCGGGCCAGCTCAGCAGGAGAGTCACCGCGGCCGCGAGCAGCGCCGCCAGCTGAAGGGCCGAGGCAACAGAGTCTCCGGCATACATACATTGGCCACCGCCGGGCAGGCACAGGGTCTGGCGGGCATCCCCGGCAGCCATTCCGAGTCCGGCGAACGTGGCCACGGCGCCGACGACGAGGCTTATCAAGGCGACGACGTAGTGCGTCCGACGCAGGTGCTGGGCTGCGACGTCGGCGACCAGGATCACGGCGGCACCGATGGCGGGGGCGAGCACGGGCAGCAGCACCCCAACGTCGACACTGACGACAGCCTGGCTCATCGGGACACCTCAGCAGTGATGGCGGTTACGTCCTTGATCGTTGAGTTCAATACAATCTGGGGGGCAACGCCGAGGACCAGTACAGAGGCGACCAGGACTGCCAACACAGACCATTCGCCGCCACGGGCGTCCGGATGTGCCGGCGAGGTGCGATCACCTGACCAGATCAGTCGGAGCACCCTCAGGGAGTAGCCGGCGGCCACCGCCGTGCCGGTCACGGCCACGACGGCCAGGACGCGCATGAAGAATTGCGGGCGGTCCGCAGCCGGCGACCACGAGGAGTACATGGCCAGGAACTCGCCCCAGAAGCCGACGAGACCAGGAAGTCCGAGAGACGCGGCGAAGCCGACGACGAGTGAGATGCCGAGCCGAGGCGAGACCTCGCGCAGTGCGGCGCGTGCGGTGGCCAGATCGGCAGATCCCCACCGTTCCTTGAGACCGCCGACCAGGAAGAAGAGAAGCGCGGAGACGACGCCGTGAGCAACGTTGGCGAACAACGCAGCCTGCAGCCCCACCGTCGTCCCGCTGGACAGTCCCAGAACGACAAAGCCCATGTGCGCAACGGAGGAGTAGGCGATCAGCCGTTTGAGGTCGTTCTCGACCAGACAGGCCAAGCCTCCCCACAGGATGCCGACGACGCCGAGGGCCCCGAACGCCGGTGCCAGAGTGCCGAATCCGATGGGAAGGGGCGCGATGACCAACCGCACGACACCGTAGGTGCCCATCTTCAGAAGGACGGCGGCCAGCAGCACCGAGCCAGCGGTGGGCGCGATTGTGTGTGCCGGCGGCAGCCACGTGTGGAGCGGGAACAGGGGGATCTTGATGCCCAGCCCAACCAGCAGCAGCGCCGCGATGACGACCTGCGTATGCGGTTCCATCCCCGCACCGTGCAGGGCGGCGAGGCGGTCCAGGTTTCCCGTGCCGGCCGACTGAACGAGCGCGAGGATACCCACCAGCATGAGGGTGGAACCCAGAACGGTGTAGAGCACGAAGCGCCCTGACGCGTCCGCACGAGCCACGAGGTCGTGGGAGTCGCCGAAACGGGAGATCAACACCCACATGGGGATGAGGACGACTTCGAAAGAGAGGAAGAAGATGACGGCGTCACGGCTCAAGAACGTTGCCAGCGCACCGAACTCGACGAGCTGCAGACACCCGTAGAACAAGTTGGGCGAGCCACCATGCGGCGGGTGTGAGCTCGCCTGAACCACGACGGCGATGCTGAGCGCAGCCGTGAGCAGCAGGAGGGGTGCACTGATGCCGTCGACCGAGAACGTCCACCTGACCCCGAGCGAGGGTAGCCACGCCGCGTCGAGCGCCGGACGGGCAATCACCGAAATGACGACGAGTGCGGCGGTGATCACGCTGGCCGCAAGACTGACCCGATTGGCCTTGCTCTCGCTCGAGGTGGTTGACCCTCGCCCCGCGACGATCAGGCCGGTCCCCGTCAGGGCCGGGACCGCAAGAGCAGCAATGAGCAGGATTACCACAACGACACTCCCGTCAGGCCGACTGCAAGCAGCCCGACCAGCACCCACACGAGGTAAGAGGACGGTTTACGGGTGTGCGTTCGCTCGCTGGTGATGCCGATCCAGCGGGTCGCCACCACAGTGCCGCGGACGTACGCATCAATGACCTCGCGGTCGGCTATCACGACGACCCGGGCCAGCTGGACGACCCGTGACGCAAAGGCGACGTAGACGCCGTCCGTGCCGAATCCCTTGTCGAACAGCACCATTCGTTCGGCGCCAAGGCGTTCGGCCGCATCACCGCTGTCCTGGACCGACGACAGGCGCCGCACCGAGAACCCGGTCGCCAGGATCAGGACCAAGGACGATATGGCCAGCCACCACGTGATGTGAGGCTCGACCGGGACCAGTGGGGTGAAGATGATCAGCCCTCCGACAACGGATAGGAGTGCGAGAAGCAAGATCGACAGTCGGGCACTGTCATGGATGTCGGCGTGGCCGTGATCAGGTTCGGCGTGGACGTCGACGGCAGTCGAGCCGGGCGCAGATACGGAGTCAGACGATGTCCCGCCCTCTGCCGCAGGCTCGGTGAACATGTTGAGCAGGCTGACGTCCTCGATCTCATCGGAGCCTTCAAGCTCGGCCTCCTGGATGATCTCCTCCTCGGCGCTGAGGTGGGTGAGGACCAGCCAGGCACGAGTGCAGTACGCCGCGGTGAGCACAACGCTCATCCCCACTGCCACCAGGACGATCCACCCTGCAGCCGAACCGGACTCGGAGACGTTGTCGTGGGCCGCACCAAGAACGAACTCTTTGGCCACGAAGCCCACCAGGGGCGGAACTCCGGCCAGCGCCAGGAAGCCGATGGCGAGGGGCACCTTCAGCGCCGAATGATGTCGCACGCCACCTGACATCTTCACGGCCGAGGTGCCGGCAACCAGCACGCTGAGCCACCCGACCGCGAGGAAGAGCAAGGCCTTGAACATCGCGTGCGACAGCAGGTACAACACCGCAGGGCCGGCGCCGGTGGATACCGGGGCAATGGCGAGGGCGGAGAGCATGATCGCGATCTGGCTGATGGTGGAGTAGGCCAGCAGACGCTTGATGTCGGACTGACCGAAGGCAAGGATCGCTGAACCGATCATCGTCACGGCTGTGATCACGGCGAGCACCAGGCGAGCCGGGTCGGACAGGACGAAGATCGGGAACAGCCGCGCCAGAACGAAGGTTCCGGCAGCGACCATCGTCGCGGCGTGGATGAGGGCCGAGGCGGGGGTGGGGCCCTCCATGGCATCGGGCAGCCAGTCGTGGAACGGGAACTGTGCCGACTTTCCGGCGATGCCGCTGAGCAGGCAGAGGAACGCAGCCGTCAGGGTCGCACCCGGCATGCCGGCCCACGTGGTCAGCAGGGCCGGTATCGACGTCGTCTCGGCGCCTGTGGCAAGGATGATCAGGCCGATGACGAAAGCAAGGTCTGCGGTCCGGGTGACCAGGAAGGCCTTGAGAGCGGCCCTTCGTGCGGACTCAAGTCGGCTGTTGTGGCCGATGAGCAGGTAGGAGCACCAGCCCATGACCTCCCAACCCACGAGGGTGAGCACGAGGTCACCGGAGAGAACCACGAGGAACATGCCGGCGAGGAACAGCGAGACCGACGCCGTGAAGGCGCCGTAGCGGACGTCGTCATGCAGATACCACTTGGTGAAGATCTGGATTGCGAGCCCCACGATCGCCACTGCGACCACCACGATGGCGCTGAGGTCGTCCAACAACAGATGCAACGGCATCTGGAGCCGGCCCAGTGGTAGCGCGCCGATGGTGGAGACCTCGGGTGTGAACGGACCGTGGTGCACGCCGAAGAGCACGTATGCGGCTGCGAGCAGGGTGAGAACCCCACCGGTGACCGCCACGACCGCGCTGGCAAACCGGCGGCGGGCCACCGACAAGCCGAGAAGCGCAGCCAGGAACGGGATAAGGACGACGAGCCGGGTTGACCAGGACAACAGATTGCTCATGCGCCAGGCTCGCTCAGGTCGATGTTGCCACGGTTGCGGAACAGCGCCAGAACCACGGCCAGCGCGACTCCGATCTCTGCAGCAGCGATGGTGATCAGGAAAAGGGTCAGGACATAGCCGGTGCGTAACGCGTCGCCCCGCACCGAGCCCATGGTGACGAACAGCAGGTTGGCGGAGTTGAGGATCAGCTCGACCCCGATCAGAACGAGCACGGCGTTGCGACGGGCCATCACGCCATAGGCCCCCACGCCCGCCAGAAGGCAGACGAGTGAGAGCGGAAGCCACAGGTGGATCATTCGGACTCCCCCTCGGTCGATCTGGCCGGCATTCGGGAGACGGCCAGCGCGGCGATCAGCGCAACGAGCAGCAGCACCGAAAGAAGCTCAAAGGGCCAGACCCAGGACCCGAACAACTGGGTTGCGATCGCTTTCGTGTCGGCGGTTCTGGCCGGCAGCAGCTCCCCACCAAGGGCCGGCAGCAGGACTGAGCCCAGCAGGGCTGTGGTCCCCGCGCCGAGAACAGCCGCCGCGATCCGTTGGGCTGCGCTGGAGCTGTGCTCGGGGCTACGCCCCACGGGAGCGCGGGTCAGCATGAGCGCGAACAGCACGAGCACGACGACGGCACCGACATAGATGAGCAGCTGCACGAGGGCCACGAGCTCAGCGCCCAGGACCAGGTAGCAACCGGCCAGCGTGCCAAGAGTGACGACGAGCCAGAGCGCGGCGTGCACCAGCTGATGGGTGGTGACTGCCAGTACCGCGCTCGCTGCCGTGATCAGTCCAACAGCACCGAAAAGGACGTCCAGGCTTGTCATACGCTCCCCGTTGGGGCTGTTCGCACAGGCTTGTTCGCCGCTGCGATCTCTTGAGGCTCAGCCGAGTTCGGGTCGAGCG
>DATCQG010000099.1:0-2685 GCA_036569625.1 Dermatophilaceae bacterium
GGCCTGTCGGAGACCTCCCCGACGGCCACGGTGAACCAGCACTGGTTCGGGGCCAAGGCCGGCACCGTGGGCCACGCGATCTGGGGCGTGGAGGTCGAGATCGCCGACGAGACCATCGACGGCCGGATCGAGCTGCTCCCCGATGGCCGGCTCGGCGAGATCGTGATCCGTGGCCACAACGTGTTCGCCGGTTACCTCGACAACCCGGAGGCGACCGCGCAGGCGCTGGTCGACGGCTGGTTTCGCACCGGCGACATCGGGCAGAAGGACGCCGACGGGTTCATCACCATCGTGGACCGGAAGAAGGACCTGATCATCCGGGGTGGTTTCAACGTCTACCCGCGTGAGGTCGAGGAGGTCCTGATGCGGCACCCGGCGATCGCGCAGGTGGCGGTGATCGGCATACCGGATGAGCAACGCGGTGAGGAGGTGTGCGCCGTGGTCATCCCGAACGAAGGGGAGATCCTCGACGTTGAGGCTCTCGTCGAGTGGGCGCGCGAGCGGCTGGGCCGGCACAAGTACCCGCGTCGCATCGAGGTGGTTGATGCCCTTCCCATGGGCCCGAGCCACAAGGTACTCAAACGCGATCTGCGCACGCAGTTCGCCAACAACAAGGAGGCGTGAGGTCATGGACCTGAACCTGTCCGAGGAAGAGCGCGAGGTCCGCGAGTGGGTCCGCACCTTCGTGCGCAAGGAGATTATTCCGCTCGAGCCTGAGGTGCTGAGCCGAGAGCGCCGGGGCGAGCCGGGTCTGCGGGAGGTGGAGCTCAAGACCCTTCAGGACAAGGCGAAGGAGTCCGGGTTCTTCGGGGTGCACACACCCGAGGAGTATGGCGGCATGGGGCTCGGCGCCGTGATGAACGCCCTCGTCGAGGTGGAACTGGGACGTTCGTTCGTGCAGTTCAAGTTCGGCGGTGAGGCCGACAACATCCTCTACTTCGCCAACGACGAGCAGAAGGAGAAGTACCTCCTCCCCACCATCAGCGGCGAGCGCAAGAGCTGCTTCGCCATCACCGAGACCGGGGCCGGCTCCGACGCCCGCGCCATCCGCACCTCCGCCCGACGCGAGGGCGACGAGTGGGTGATCAACGGTGAGAAGACCTTCATCACGGGAGGCAACGAGGCCGACTTCACGATGGTCTTTGCGGTCACTGACAAGGAGAAGGGTGCCGATGGTGGAGTCACCTGCTTTCTCGTGGACCGCGACCAGGGCTGGAAGTCGGAGTACATCGACACCATGGGCGAGTGGGGCCCGGCGGCGCTGATCTTCGACAACGTGCGGGTGCCCCACTCGAGCATTCTCGGAGAGGAGGGCAAGGGCTTCGAGCTCGCCATGCAGTGGATCGGCAAGGGTCGCTACCTGTTGCCCGCTCGCGCGCTCGGGGCCTGCGAGCGTCTGGTCGAGATGGGCATGGAGCACGCCCGCAACCGGGTCACCTTCGGCCAGCCGATCGCGGACCGCCAGGCGATCCAGTGGATGGTCGCCGACTCCGCCGTGGAGATCGAGGCGCTGCGCTGGCTGGTGCTGTCCGCGGCGTGGCAGGTCGACGCCGGGCTCGACTCGCGCCAGGCCCAGTCGATGGCCAAGCTCTACGGCGGTGTGAAGGCCAACGAGATCGTCGACCGGGTGCTGCAGATACACGGCGGCATGGGCTACACCCGCGAGCTTCCGATCGAGCGGTGGTACCGGGAGCTCCGGCTGCTACGCATCTACGAGGGCACCGACGAGATCCAGCGCCGCACCATTGCCCGCAACCTGTTGAAGGGGCACGCCTCCATCCGCGGCTTCCTGGGTTGACTCGAATACCGTCCAGCGAGGGCGGGACGGCGGTGTAGCTGCTGCTGAGGTTGAAGCCAGTCGCCGCGGTGGGCGCGTTTGTGGTGCCCACCGCGGCATCGTGGCCTTGATCAGGCCCGGCTCACCCTTGCTCACCCCGGGGCGGCATGCCAGAAACACCCTGAGCCAGTCACTGAGAACACAAGTCACCGAGAAGACAAGAGAAGGCGAACCGATGAGCGTGACCTCCCACCGCAGCCCCGTCAACCCCAATGACCTGGCGAACCTGGACTCACTATTGACCAAGGACGAGATCGCGGTCCGCTCGTCCGTGCGCGAGCTCTGCGCCCGGCGCATCGACCCGTATGTCGCCGAGTGGTTCGAAGCCGGTGAGATCCCCGACATCCGCGGCCTGGCAAGAGAGCTCGGCTCGCTCGGCCTGTTGGGGATGCACCTTCAGGGCTACGGCTGTGCGGGGATGAGCGCGACCGACTACGGCCTGGCCTGCCTCGAGCTGGAGGCCTCCGACTCCGGCATACGCTCGCTGGTCTCCGTGCAGGGCTCGCTGGCCATGTTCGCCATCTGGCGCTGGGGCAGCGAGGAGCAGAAGCAGGAGTGGCTGCCTCGCATGGCCACCGGCGAGGCGCTCGGCTGCTTCGGCCTGACCGAGCCCGACCATGGCTCGGACCCCGGCAGCATGCGCACCAACGCCAAGCGCGATGGAGGCGGCTGGGTGCTCAACGGCAACAAGATGTGGATCACTAACGGCTCCGTGGCCGAGGTGGCCGTGGTCTGGGCCCAGACCGATGAGGGCATCCGGGGCTTTGTGGTGCCGACCAACACCGCCGGTTTCTCGGCACCCCTGATCAAGCACAAGTTCTCGCTCCGCGCATCGGTCACCAGCGAGC
>DATCQG010000100.1:0-1816 GCA_036569625.1 Dermatophilaceae bacterium
GGTCGCTGCAGTGCATAACAACAGGGGTAGAGCTTGATGGCCAAGCCGTCGGGGATGGCCGGGCCGGAGAGGTCCACCCTCTCGACGCCCCCGCCCAGCAGCGCGATCAAGTCGTCCACGGCATACGGGTCCGCGCTCGCGCCGGCGGCTGCCAGTCGCGCTGCCGCATGCCCGCATGCGCGGCGAAGCCGACCTGCAACGACTTGCCGTCGGTACCGAAGCTGCGCTGTACCCCACCCGCCGCTGGGACCGCGAGCGCCATGGCGCGCCCGACCCCGTCGGCATCGAGCCCGAGGGCAACGGCTGCCCCCGCCGCCGCACCGATCGCACCGGCCGTTGTGGTCGCGTGCCACCCGGCGGCGTAGTGCGGCCAGCCCAGTGCGGCACCCACCCGGGACATCACACCCGCGCCGGCGAGATAGCTGCGTGCCCCACCGCCCAGCGACAGCGACACCGGGACACACACCGTGCTGATGTGCGTCGTGGATCGCAGGTGCAGGTCGTCGAAGTCGATGATGTGGCAGGCCACCGCCCACTGCGCCTCTTCGGGCAGGACCGCGGCGATCTGGAGGATCGGCTCTGTGCGGGCGGCGAGCCCCACGGCGACGGTGTCCAGGAGGGCGCGGTCAGCCAGTGCGAGGTCCTCGGCGGTGGGCTGTATGTCGACGGCCCAGCGCGCAAGCCCGACGGTGACGCTCGGCCGGCCGGCGGGCTGGAAGCTCATGAGTCCTTCCCTGTGCTGGTCAGGCCGAGCTCGGCCAGGATCTGCTCGGTGTGTTGGCCGGGCGCGGGAATCGTACCCATGACGGGCTCGTCACCGTCCAGCGTGGCGGGCGGGACCAGCGCCTTGATCGGCCCGACCGGGGACTCGACCTCGCGCCAACGGTTTCGGGCGGCGAGCTGCTCATGACCGACGAGCCCGGCGAGGTCGCGCAGCCGCGCGTTGGCAATACCGGCAGCCTCGAGCCGGTCGATGGCGTGGTCGCCGCTGATGGTGCTGAACGCTCTTGCGATCTCGGCGTTCAGGTCCTCGCGGTGGGCCACACGCAGGCTGTTCGTGACGAACCGCTCGTCGGTGGCCAGTTCGGGGGTGCCGAGCACCATGTCGGCGAAGATCGCCCACTCGCGCTCGTTCTGGATGCCGAGGAACACCTGCTCGCCCCCGGCACACGGGAACGGTCCGTAGGGGGCGATCGCCGCGTGGGATGCACCGCTGCGTTCCGGGGGCTGACCGCCGTACCAGGCGTAGTACATCGGGAAGCCCATCCACTCCCCGAGGGCCTCCAGCATGGAGATCTCGACGGTTGCGCCCTCCCCGGTGCGGCCCTTGCGGAGCAGCGCGGTAAGCACCCCCGTGTAGGCGTACATGCCGGCGGCGATATCTGCCACCGAGATGCCGACCTTGGCCGGCTCATCGGCCGATCCGGTGATCGAGACCAGACCCGCCTCACACTGCACAAGCAGGTCGTAGGCCTTCTTCTTCGTATACGGCCCGCCCGAGCCGTAGCCCGAGATTGAGACGTGGATCAGGCCAGGATGCTTGGCACGCAGATCCGCCGCGCCGAGACCGAGCCGCTCGGCCGCGCCGGGGGCGAGATTCTGCACGAAGACGTCTGCCGTGGCGACCAGTGCCTGCATGGCCCGCTGGCCGGCATCGGTCTTCAGGTCGAGGGCAATCGACTCCTTGGACCGGTTGAGCCAGACGAAGTGCGAGGACATCCCCTTGACCGTCTCGTCATAGTCGCGGGCGAAGTCGCCCAGACCTGGGCGCTCCACCTTGATGACCCGGGCGCCGAGGTCGGCGAGCTGACGGGTG
>DATCQG010000101.1:0-3200 GCA_036569625.1 Dermatophilaceae bacterium
GTCTGCCCGGCGACGCGGTGCTTCCCGAGGTCCGAGGGCTCAAAGGTCCGCTGTCCTGCCTGAACGAGGCCCGCTTCGGCATTGTCTGGGGCTCCATGGGCGCAGCCCGGTCCTCGTTCGAGGCGGCGGTCAAGTACTCCCAGGAACGCGTGCAGTTCGGCAAGCCGATCGCGGGCTTCCAGCTCACCCAGAAGAAGCTCGCCGACATGTACCTCGAGCTGAGCAAGGGCATCCTGCTGGCGATTCACCTCGGCCGGATGAAGGACGCCGGCACCCTGCGCCCAGAGCAGGTCAGCCTGGGCAAGCTCAACAACGTCCGTGAGGCACTGGAGATCTGCCGTACCGCCCGCACCATCCTGGGCGCCAACGGCATTTCCCTGGAGTACCCGGTCATCCGCCACGCCAACAACCTCGAGTCGGTCCTGACCTATGAGGGCACCGTCGAGATGCACACGCTGGTGGTCGGCCAGGCCCTCACCGGCGTGGACGCCTTCCGTTGAGCGTGCCCGCTCTCCAGAACGGCCAGGTGTCCTTCTGGTATCGCGACATGGGTGTGCCCATCCGGCGTCAGGCGCTACCCGGTCGCCTTGACGTCGACGTGGTCATCGTCGGCGGTGGCTACACGGGTCTGTGGACGGCGTACTACCTGAAGAAGGACCAGCCGGACCTGCGGATCGCGGTTCTGGAGAAGGAGTTTGCAGGCTTCGGAGCCTCTGGGCGAAACGGAGGTTGGCTCAGCGCCGAGCCCCCCGGGCAGCTGCGGCGTTATGCCAAGGCGCACGGCTGGCCTGCTGCCGTCGCCATGCAGAAGGAGATGTTCGCGTCGGTCGACGAGGTCATCAACGTGGCAGCAGCAGAGGGGATCGACGCCGACATCCAGAAGGACGGCCTCCTGCATGTCGCCACGAACGAGGCCCAGGCGCAACGGTTGTTGGGCCGGGTCGCGTCCCTGCGCCGTGAGGGGTGGGGTGCCGACGATCTGCACGTCCTGGATGCCAAAGGACTGGCGGAGCGGGTGAATATCGCTGGCGGCACGGCGGCCCTCTGGAGCCCCCACTGCGCCCGCATCCAGCCGGCGAAGCTCGTGCGCGGGCTGGCGTCAGTGGTCGAGAAGCTCGGCGTGGCCATCTACGAGGGCACCGAGGTTACCGAGATCCGGCCACACGAAGCGGTGACAAAGCGCGGCAGCGTCCATGCGCCCTACGTCATCCGGGCTCTCGAGGGTTTCACTGCTGCCGTGGACAGTCCGCGGCTCTGGCTGCCCATGAACAGCAGCATGCTGGTCACAGCGCCCATCCCGGACCCAGCCTGGGCCCAGATCGGGTGGCAGGGTGCGGAGCTGATCGGGGATGAGGCGCACTCGTTCAGCTACATCCAGCGAACCGCCGACCAACGGATCGCCATTGGTGGCAGGGGGATTCCCTACCGTTACGGCTCGCGTTGGGACGACCGGGGTGAAACCCGACCGGCGACGCTCGATCAGCTGACCCGGATCCTGCGGCAGCACTTCCCTGCGATTCGCGATGTGCCCATCGAGCACACGTGGTCCGGGGTCCTCGGGGTCCCGCGGGACTGGTGCGCAGCGGTGGATCTGGACCGCAGCACCGGCCTGGGCTGGGCCGGTGGGTACGTGGGTCATGGCGTGACCGCGACCAATCTCGCTGGGCGCACGCTGCGCGACCTGGTGCTCGGCAGGGACACGGAGCTCACTCGGCTGCCCTGGGTGGGCCGACATGTCCGTCGCTGGGAGCCAGAACCGTTGCGGTGGCTTGGAGTTCGCGCCCTCTATGTCGCCTACCGGGCCGCTGACCGACAAGAGAGCGACGGTAGGGGAACCACCTCACTGATCGCGCGGATGGCCGACCGCATCAGCGGCCGCTGAACGGGAGAGCCGAGAGCAGCTCAGCTGCGCCGGTCGCGTTTGCCCACCAGTCCAAGCCCCCAGGCGACCACCCCGGCCGTGGCGATCAGCAGCCAGGAGAACGCAGTCCATGGGCTGGCGGCGCGAGCGGCCCAAGCCGCGGTCGCCGTTCCTACGACGAGGGTCGCCAGCAGCGGCTTGGCGTACCAGAAGATCATCGCCGGCACCCCGGCGTGCGGTCCGAAGACGCCGGCCGGCGGCATCCCGCGGTACGCCGCCATCAGGTGTGTGCCCGCCAGCAGTGCTCCGGTGCCGATCGCCCAGACGAGCGCGGTGGGGTCGACCAGGCCGGCCAGCCACAGGCCGGTGCCGACGACGATGGTGGTCAGCGTCCACGCAGATACCGGCACAGCAAGATGCGCGAGCGCCGTGTCACGGTAGGGGAGTCCCAGGAGTCGTGAGGTGCCCGAGTTGTCGGCGTGCAGCCGCAGGCCCTCGCACCAGGCGCCGAACCCGAGGTGACAGACGACCAGGCTGACCAATGGTGCCATCGTCGGAGTTCGCGGCGACTGCAACGACAGCATCAGCCCGGCTGACCCGAGCGTGGCGAAGCCCAGCCCGTAGAGCGCTGACCCCGGCGCCCGGCGCAGACCCAGGAGGTCGCGGCGGGCGATGATGACCAGGGGCCCGCTGGCTCTCAGGCGCACATGCCGGGCATGGGTGGTCGGCCGGGCGGCATCAAGCCGGATGGTGCGGAGATCCCCGGCGAGGGCGGCTCCGCCGATGGTTACATTGCTCGCAGCCTGTCTCCGCAGCCCGGTGATGTCCAGTCTCGCCAACGCGTTTCGGCGTCTACTGAGGAAGGAGGAGCCGCCTGTCGACTTCAGTGCCGGCGCCTGGAACTGACCGTGCAGCTGGCCTTGTAGCCAGAGCTCGGCGCCGAGCACGCCGAGCAGGGCGCCCGAGAGAGTGGTTGGCAACAGCACGATCGGTTGGGTGACGCCCGCGATCGCCAGTCCCGCACCGCAGACCGCACCGGTCAGGAGGCCGCCGATGGTCGAGCCGCCCAGACTCAGCCGCCAGTTGCGGGCGAGCGTGACCTTGCGCGGCATGGGGCTGGTGACGACCATCTCGAGGTAGGGCAGCGGCGGCACCACGGGACCATGAAACCGACCCACCAGCCGGAACACGGTCAGGAGCAAGGCTGTCGATGCCACTGCCACGATTGCCCCCGCAGGGGTCCCGACATGCTCGGCCAGCCACCTCTTGTCGAGCGAACGGAACAGCTGTTGGGAGGCAGGGACTCCGTACGTGCCCGCCGCGATCACGGCGACGTACA
>DATCQG010000102.1:0-6056 GCA_036569625.1 Dermatophilaceae bacterium
CGAAAGAAGATGTAGTACTGCGCGACGACCTGCGCGCCGGGGCGGGAGAAGTTCAATGCGAAGGTGGGCATGTTGCCGCCGAGGTAGTTCACGTTGAATATCAGCTCCTCGGGCAGCGCATCGGCGTCGCGCCACAGAACCCAACCAACACCGGGATAGACCAGCCCGTACTTGTGACCCGAGGTGTTGATGGATGCGACCCGAGGAAGCCGGAAGTCCCACAGCAGGTCCTGGTCCAGGAACGGGGCGATCATCGCTCCTGAGGCACCGTCGACGTGAATCGGCACGTCCGGCCCCCCGTGGCTGGCCAGCTCATCGAGCGCGGCGGATATGTCGGCGATCGGCTCGTAGCTGCCGTCGAACGTCGAACCCAAAATAGTCACAACCCCGATGGTGTCCTCATCACAGCGGGCCACGGCCTGTTCCGCGTCAAGATGAAAACGCTCACCGCTCATCGGCACGATCCGCGGTTCAACGTCCCAGTAGCGACAAAACTTCTCCCAACAGACCTGGACATTTGCGCCCATGACCAGGTTCGGTCGGCGGGTGCGGTCATTGACGCGGGCGGCCCAGCGTCGGTGAAGGGCGATTCCGGCCAGCATGCACGCCTCACTGGAGCCGGTGGTCGAGCAGCCGGTGGCCTGATCGGGGGATGGGGCGTGCCACAGGTCGGCCAGCATCGCCACGCACCGCCGCTCGAGTTCGGCGGTCTGGGGGTACTCGTCCTTGTCGATCATGTTCTTGTCGACGCAGTCGGCCATGAGCTGGCGGGCCTGGGGTTCCATCCCCGTCGTGACGAAGGTGGCGAGGTTCAGCCGGGCACTGCCATCGAGCAGCAGCTCGTCGTGGATCAGCTGGTAGGCGACATCGGCCGGAACCGGATCCTGCGCCAGGCGACTCTTCGGCGACGTCAGGCGTTGCCCGAGTGCGGGGTTGGCCTCGGTGATCAACGGATTGGAACTCCGGGTGGTGGACTCATGCGGGTCGGAACCGCGGTGCAGGGCCATAACCGACACTATGCCGGTACCGTCCAGGTCACGCAGCGGACTCGCGGCGGACTCGCGGCGGATCTGCCACTGCGAAGTCACGGCAACGCCGCCGCTGGGAGCAACGTCAGGTCGCCGGTGGCCCAGGCGAACGGGTCGGGGCCGAGTGAGCTCAACTGCTCCACCTGCTGAGCGCCCCATGAGGACAGCGGGTCCGTTCCGTCGACGTGGGCGGCGAAATCGGCCCACGGCATCCACCAGGCATCATGAACCTCGGTGGGGTGCACGGTCACCTGGGCATCGGTTGTCCTGGCGCGGTAGACAGGGCAGAGCTCGTTCTCGACGGTCCCATCGGCTGCGGTTGCCCGGTAGCGGAATGTGGGCAGGATCAGGTCCAGCTTCGTCGGGACGATCCCGAGCTCCTGCCGTAAACGGCGTCGCACGGCGATGCCCATTCCCTCACCGGGCGACGGGTGCCCGCAGCAGCTGTTGGTGCGCACTCCGGGGAACGTCCGTTTGTCGTGGGACCGGCGGGTCACCAGGACCCGGCCGGCGGGGTCGAACAGGTAACAGGAGAAGGCTAGGTGCAAAGGGGTGTCGCGGTGGTGCACCGTCTCCTTGGGTGCCCTCCCGGCGGCGGAGCCGTCCGGGGCGCAGAGCACCACCCATTCCTCGGATCCGATCATCTCAGTGCGCCAGCTGCTGCACGGCCGCGCCGAACACCCGCGGCAGCCGGGCGGCCAGCGGGACGATCCGCTGGGCCAGCAGCGGCTGGCGCCGGGCCCAGAGCAACGACGAGGTGATGGTGCGGTAGCGCCGCGACGCGGCGAGCCAGCGCCGTTCGTAGGCGCCCGGGTCGTCGGCGACGACGCAGTCCACGAGCCCGCGGGCGCAGGCCAGTGCGACCGCGATACCCTCGCCGGTCAGGGCATCAACGTATCCGGCGGCGTCCCCGACCAGCAGCACCCTTCCGGCCACTCGGGCCGATGTCCGCTGCCGCAGCGGGCCGGCCCCCAGGACGGACGTGACCCCCGTGTCGGGCAGCCGGTCGCGCAGCGCGGGAAAGGCGGCGAGCTGCTGATCGAATGGCGCCTGGACGCTGGACAGGACGGCGACGCCGACCAGCTCGGGACCGACCGGCGTCACGTAGGCCTCCGACCGGGACGCCCAGTGCACCTCGACCAGATCGGTCCACGGGGCCACAGCGAAGTGGCGCCGGGTGCCCCACCGCGGCGCGGTCGTCGAATCGGCGGCTCGTTCCAGGCCGAGCCGGCGACGGATAGGGGAGTGCAGCCCGTCGGCCACGGCCAGGTACCGCGCGCGTCGGCCGTCGACGCTCACCCCGTCAGCGTCCGGGCGTATGTCCTGCGCGCGCGAAGGCACCACCTCCACCCCTGCGACCTGGGCGGCGTCCAACAGCGCTGCCTGCAAGGTGGTGCGGCGCACGCCCAGGCCGGGCCCGTGCCGGAAGGCGGCATCGACGGCGAGTCGGCCGTCGGTGTAACGGATGCCGCGGATCGCTCGCCCCTGTGGGTGCACCCCGAGATCGCGCAGGCCACGGACGGCTGCGGGCATCAGGCCCTCACCGCACGCCTTGTCGACGGGGCTGGGACGGGGCTCGAGCACCACCGTGCGCAGCCCGGCCCGCGCCGCGTACAAGGCGGTGGCCAGCCCGGCCGGTCCGGCTCCGGCGACGATCAGGTCGGCGTCGATCACGGGGACACCGCCGTTGACGGCGACGGGGGCTCCGCCAGAGCCTGCGCCAACGCCGCGTTCTCGGACGAGATCCGAACCCGCAGCAGCCCGGCGTTGACCACGGTGAAGACGACCGCGGTGATCCACGCGGAGTGAACCAGCGGCAGCGCGATGCCCTCCAGCACCACGGCGACATAGTTGGGGTGACGCAACCAGCGGTACGGCCCACGCTCGACCAGCGGCAACCCGGGCACCACGATGACCCGGGTGTTCCAGCGGGGGCCGAGGACGGCGATACACCACCAGCGCAGGGCCTGCGCCAGAACAACCACGGCGATCATCGGCCAACCCAGCGCCGGAATGAACGAACGGTGCGCCGCCTCGATCAGACAGGCGACAAGCAGACCGGTGTGCAGGACAACCATGAACGGGTAGTGCCCGAAGCCGTGCTCGCGCCCACCGCGGGCCCGTGCCCAGCCCAGGTTGCGCTTGGAGATGACGAGCTCGGCCAGTCGCTCGACGGCGACCGCGGCGATCAGCACAACGTAGAACGCCATCAGGGGTTCACCACTGGAGCAGGACGAGCTCGGAGCAGAAACCGGGACCCATCGCCATCAGCATCCCGGGGGTCCCCGGCATGAGGGAACGTTTGTCCAGGGTGTCGCGCAGCACGTGCAGAACCGAGGAGGACGAGAGGTTGCCGATCTGGTCGAGCGAACGCCAGGTGAGCTCCAGCGGGTCCCCGGCCAGGCCCAGCTCGGCCTCGATAGCCTCGATCACCCTGGGGCCGCCCGGATGCGACACCCAGGCGCCGACGTCATCGACCTGCAGTGAATGCGCGGCCAGGAACGATCGGATGTCCTGGCCGAGATACTGCTGCACGATCGCGGGCACCTGCGCGTCGAGCACGATCTTCAGCCCGCCAGCACCGACGTCCCATCCCATGATCTGCTCGCTGTCGGGGTAGAGGTGGCTGCGAGAGTCAAGGACGCGGGGGCCCGGTGCTGGCCGGTTCGCGCCCACCGCCACCACCGCCGCCGCGCCGTCGCCGAACAGCCCGCTGGCCACCAAGTTGGCGACCGAATGGTCATCTCGCTGCACCGTCAGCGAGCAGAGCTCGACGGAGAGCAGAGCCCCGACCTGGTTCGGGTGACCGATCAGGTAGTCGTGCAATCGGGCAATCCCCGCCGCGCCGGCTACGCACCCCAGCCCGAACAGCGGCATTCGCTTCACGTCGGGGCGCAGGCCGACGAGCTGGGCGATGCGGGCCTCGATCGAGGGCACGGCGATGCCGGTGATGGTGGTGGAGATGACCACGTCGACCTCGTCCGGGGCGATGCCGGCGCGCTGCAACGCGCCAGTCAGCGCTGCGGCGCCCAGTTGGACCGCGTGGGCGATGAACAGGTCGTTGGACTTCCCGAAGCCGGTGAGCGTGGCGTACTGCTCCAGCGGTAGGACAAGGTGTCGGCTGCTGACCTGGGCGTTGGCGTGCAGCCGTGCCAGCAGAGCCTGGTTGCCATCCGGTCCCAGGCACATCTCGGTGAACGCCGCGGTCAGCTCCGCCTGTGTGTAGCGGTGCGGCGGCAAAACCGCGTGTACGCCAGCCAAGGTGGTCACATGCTCAACCATAGGGAAAAGGCGGAGACAGCCCAAGTTTGAGAGGCTCAGTCGGACGCCGGTATGAGCGAACCGGTTTACCGGAACGCGAAGGACTTGACCGGGGTTCTCAACGGCGGAAGTTCCCACGTTGAGATCGTCCGACACCTGGCTCCCCTAGCATCGCGTCATGTCCTCATCCCAGCTGATCCGAGCGCTGGCCCTGTCCTGTCACCCGATCCCATCGGTGGCCGTCACGGCAATCAGTGCCGGGCTAGTCGCGCTGGCCGACCTCCCCATCGGCCGCGGGGCTCTGGTGACGGGGGCGGTCTTCACCGGCCAGCTGTCGATTGGCTGGTCCAACGACTACCTCGACGCCGAGCGGGACCGGGCCGTGCTTCGGTCCGACAAACCCGTCGCGACCGGGGCAATGAAGCCCAGCGTCGCCGGTATCGCCGCCGTCGTCGCCCTCGTCTTGACCCTCGCGCTGTCGGCGGCACTCGGCTGGCCCGGCGGCGCAGCTGCACTGGCCACCGTGCTGTGCGGCTGGGCCTACAACCTGGGCCTGAAGGCAACGGTCCTGTCCTGGCTGCCGTACGCCATCGCCTTCGGGATGCTCCCCGCGGTCGCGACCCTGTCGGCTTCGCCGCCACGGTGGCCGGCGGCCTGGGCGCTGACCGCAGGCGGGTTGCTCGGCGTGGCCGCTCATCTGGCCAACGTACTTCCGGACCTGGGCGATGACGTCGCCACCGGGATCCATGGACTGCCACACCGGATCGGCGCCAGAACCACCGCACTGACCGCCGCCGCAATCTTGTTGACCGCGTCCGCGGTGATCCTTTTCGGTCCGGTCGGGCAACCTGGTCCCTGGCGTTGGGCCGGCTTCGCCGCAGCGGTGCTGGTGGCCAGTAGGGCCGCCCACATCGCCTACGGCGACCCGTCCTCGCGGAGGTTCTTCCGAGCGATAATCCTGATCGCAGCGCTCGACCTGGGGTCCTTCGCGTTCTCGGGCATCCGCCTGTGAATCGGCCCGGAACAGCGTCTCGCCAAGACAAGCGGCCATTGCAGGCGAGCCATAAGCCACCGGCGGTTTCCACGGCGCGACTATCGCATGGCTGCTGTCGCTGCCGGCGGGGTCGTCCGGCCAGTAGAGGGTCACGCCGCCAAGGTGATGGTGACAGGACATATGACCACGTTGGGTTGACCGGATCCGTCGAGCGTGATCCCGATCAATCCATCGACCGGGGCGGTGGATGCGCTCAACGAGCCGACGACTCCGAGGCCAAGGAACGCGAGGAGCGACATCCGTCGGGGCGGTTGTCTCCGAGTCTTCTCCACACACGGCAATGATGAGCTCCGGACGATGCTCGGTATTGACACACCGCGACACGGCTCGCTTGCCTCCCGGTCCAGTGCAACAGCATAGAATCATCGGTGCATACCGACAATAGTCGGTTCAAGTCGAGGATTGTCAGAGGACCGTCTCATGGATCTAGCGATGCCACTGGCGGTGGTAACGCCCACCCTGGACGCTGCTGTTCTGCACGCCCTAGCAGCCACCACGGCCAGGGCGAGCGGCGCACGGGTTCACCGAATGGCCGGCACGGGAAGCCCGGACGGTGTCCGCCGGGTCCTGACCCGACTCGTGGCTCAGGGCATCGTCCTGGCCGAAGAACACCCCAACGCAACGCTCTACCTGCTCAACCGAGACCACGTAGGAGCTGACGCAATCGTCACACTCACCCGACTGCGCACGACGATCATCGACCGCATCACCGA
>DATCQG010000103.1:0-15384 GCA_036569625.1 Dermatophilaceae bacterium
CC
Organism: Dermatophilaceae bacterium; assembly: GCA_036569625.1. Taxonomy (GTDB): domain Bacteria; phylum Actinomycetota; class Actinomycetes; order Actinomycetales; family Dermatophilaceae; genus UBA4719. Next base: position 3 of record DATCQG010000103.1, read on the forward strand.
GTCGCAGGAGGAACAGGTCGCCGTCTATACGCGGGTCTTCGAAGCCTTTGGGTCACGGCGGGTCGTCGTGCGGACACTGGACGCCGGCGCCGACAAGCCGCTGGCGTTCGCCAACCTCGGTCCGGAGGAGAACCCAGCCCTCGGACGACGCGGCCTGCGGCTCTCGGCCGAGCGCCCGGACCTGATGGACACCCAGCTGGCGGCCCTTGCCGTCGCCGCGCGGGCGACGGGCGCCGACGCGCGGGTGATGGCGCCGATGGTGGCCACCGCCGAGGAGGCGGCGTGGTTTGCGCGTCGGGTTCGCGAAAACGGCCTCCCCAAGGTCGGGGTGATGATCGAGGTCCCCGCCGCAGCCCTGCGCGCGCACCACGTCCTGGCTGAGGTGGACTTCGCCAGCATCGGCACCAACGACCTCGGGCAGTACACGATGGCCGCCGACCGGATGCAGGGAGAGCTTGCCACGCTGCTGGACCCGTGGCAGCCGGCTGTCCTCGATCTCGTCGCAGCCGCCTGCGACGGTGGCCGTGATACGGGCACGCCCATCGGCGTGTGTGGCGAGGCCGCTGCCGACCCGCTGCTCGCCCTGGTGCTCGCCGGGTTGGGTGTCAGCAGCCTGTCGATGGCAGCCACGCGGGTGCCCGCAGTGCGCGCGGCCCTCTCGGTGCACGACCTGCGCACCTGTACGGCGATGGCCGCGGCCGCGCGGGCTGCGCGATCCCCGCAGGACGCCCGAGAGGCGGTTCTGGCCCTGGCCAACACTCTGGTGACCGACCTGCTGTAGCCATGCACCTGCGCTGACGGCGAGTCGCTGGCAGCGCCGGTGTGGCTGTGGGTGAAGATGGAGTGCTCATCCACGCCACCATCTGCCCCGCAAGGAGAACGACCGAGCATGGCCCGCCGCACGTCATCAACCCCGCCGCCGGACGAAGACTTCACCGAGCGGATCGTTGACATCGACGTCGAGGAGGAGATGCAGGGGGCGTTCCTGGAGTACGCCTACTCGGTGATCTACTCCCGTGCCCTGCCTGACGCGCGCGACGGGCTCAAACCCGTGCAACGACGAATCCTGTTCGGGATGAGCGAGCTCGGGCTCCGTCCGGAACGCGGACACGTCAAGAGCAGCCGTGTCGTCGGCGAGGTGATGGGCAAGTATCACCCTCACGGCGACGGCTCGATCTATGACGCTCTCGTCCGCATGTCCCAGCCCTTCACCATGCGACTCCCGCTCGTGGACGGCCACGGCAACTTCGGGTCGCTGGACGATGGACCGGCGGCCTCCCGCTACACGGAGGCACGGCTCGCTCAGGCAGCGATGCTGATGACCGACGGCCTCGACGAGGAGACCGTCGACTTCGTTCCCAACTACGACGACCAGCTGCTGCAGCCCGGCGTGATGCCAGCCGCCTACCCGAATCTTCTTGTCAACGGCGCCAGCGGTATTGCGGTCGGCATGGCCACGAACATGGTGCCGCACAACCTCATCGAGGTGATCGGTGCGGCCCGTCATCTCATCGCCAACCCGGCGTGCTCGCTGGACGACCTGATGAAGTTCGTGCCCGGGCCCGACCTCCCCTGCGGCGGCAAGATCGTTGGCCTCGAGGGGATCCGCGACGCTTACCTCACGGGGCGGGGGTCGTTTCGCACCCGGGCAACGACACGCATCGAGAACGTCACCCCGCGCAAGCAGGGCATCGTGGTCACCGAGCTGCCCTACCTCGTCGGGCCCGAGAAGGTCATCGAGAAGATCAAGGATCTGGTTCAGTCCAAGAAGCTTCAGGGCATCAGCGATGTCAAGGACCTGACCGACCGAAAGCACGGGCTGCAGCTGGTTATCGAGATCAAGGGCGGTTTCCACCCGCAGGCAGTGCTCGAGGCGCTCTTCAGGCTGACGCCGATGGAGGACAACTTCGGTATCAACAACGTGGCTCTGGTCAACGGCCAGCCACGCACCCTGGGGCTGTTGGAGCTTCTGAGGGTCTACGTCGACTTCCGCGTCGATGTCGTCCGCCGCCGCAGCGCCTTCCGGCTGCGAAAACGCGAGGACCGGCTGCACCTCGTTGAGGGCCTGCTCATCGCGATCATGGACATCGACGAGGTCATCCAGCTGATCCGCACCTCCGAGGACGCCGGTGTCGCCAAGGTTCGGCTGATCGACGTGTTCGACCTCTCGGACGCACAGGCCACCTACATCCTCGACCTCCAGCTGCGCCGGCTGACAAAGATCTCCCGGATCGAGCTCGAGACCGAAAGGGCTGAGCTGGAGCGCCAGATCGAGGCCCTGCAGGCGATCCTGGGCGACGAGAAGCTGCTCCTCAAGACGGTGTCGAACGAGCTCGCAGACGTGGCCAAGGCGCACGGGACGCCGCGACGCACGGTGCTGCTGGAGTCCGCCGGCACGCCCATCACCATGTCGCCCCTGGAGGTCACCGACGACCCCTGCTGGGTGCTGCTGTCATCCACCGGCTTGTTGGCCCGCACGACAAGTGCCGAGGTGCCACCGAGCGGGGGCAGCCGCCACCGGCATGACGCGGTGGTCGCAGCCGTGCGGACAACCGTTCGGGGTCAGGTCGCCCTGGTCACCTCGCGCGGTCGGATGATTCGGCTCTCGGCGCTGGACCTGCCGACCCTTCCCCCCACCAACGACGCACCTTCTCTCTCAGGTGGCGCGCCCCTGGGTGCGTTCGTGGACCTTCCCCTTGGCGAGCAGCCACTGACCTTGATATCGCTGTCAGAGGACTCCCCCGGCCTCGCTCTCGGGACGGCTCAGGGAGTCGTCAAACGAGTAACGACCGACTACCCGGGAAACAAGGATGACTGGGAGATCATCGGCCTCAAGGAGGGCGATGAGGTCGTTGGTGCGGTCGAGCTGAGCACCGGTGATGAGGACCTGGTCTTCATCACATCTGACGCCCAGCTGTTGCACTTCCCTGCATCGTCGGTTCGCCCGCAGGGTCGTAGCGCCGGCGGCATGGCGGGGATCAAGCTTGCCTCGCGTGCCCGCGTCGTCTTCTTCGGCGCACTGAACCCTCGCTGGACCAACCTGGTCGTCACGTCGAGCGGCTCATCGGGGGCCCTTCCCGGCACCGAGCCCGGTTCCCTCAAAGTCACCCCGTATGCCGAGTACCCGGCCAAGGGCCGCGCCACCGGCGGTGTCCGTTGTCACCGTTTCCTTCGCGGCGAGGACACTCTGGTCCTGGGCTGGGCCGGCGGAGGCCCGGCACGCGCAGCGGCAGCCAACGGCGTTGCCATTGATCTGCCCGAGCCGACCGGAAAGCGAGATGGGTCCGGTCTCCCGGTGGCCACGACGATCGCCGCTATCGCCGGAGTGCTGCCGTGGCGACCCACGAGCATCCCTTCGCTGCCCGCGCCGACACCCTCCGACGAACCGGATGGCCCCGAGATGCTGCCCGAGTTTCCCGCAGGCCGGGAGTGAGCGTCGCTGCGACCGGCAAAGACCAACGCAGCAAGCCTGATGCATGCTCGGTGATCTCGGACGACGCGGGGGCTTCGGTGTTGGGCACCGCCCCGGCAGCGACCTTCTGGGTTGCCCTCGAACAGAACGGTCCGTGGGGCGCCCGAGCCGCGACCCAGTCCGGCCTCGACCCCGAAGTGGGCATGGCCCTGGAGCGAAGGTGCCAGGAAGCCGGGGGGCGCTTCATCCTTATTCGCCGGCCCGGTCCACATCCTGGTGGGCGCGTTGGCCACCCCCAACGCGTCTACCTCGCGGGTGGACCTGCTGACCATCCATGGATGCTCCAGGCGAGCCTGGATGACCCGTCACGGTTGCTTCGGTTGCCCTGGGCCGCCCTGCGCGAAGGTGACCTCGCCGAGGTGCAGGACGTCGTCCCCGAGCTGGAGAGGTCCCCTACCCCGGTTCTGCTGGTGTGCGCCAACTCCCGGCGGGACATCTGCTGCGCGCTGCGCGGCCGACCGGTTGCCCTGGAGTGCTCTGCACAACGTCCTGGGCGGGTGTGGGAGTGCTCGCACACCGGCGGCCACCGGTTCGCCCCGACCGGCGTCCTCCTCCCCCATGGCCAGGCCTTCGCGCGCCTCTCCGGCATTTCCGCTGTTGCGGCGGTCGATGCCTGCGCACGGGGCGAGGTGCCCATGGAACTGCTCGGCACGGCATACGACCGAGGGCGCAGCCACCTTGCGCCTCCGGCACAAGCAGCTGAATCCGTTGTCCGCCAACAGATCCAGGAACTAGCACTGCTTGCACTGTCAACGACGGCAAGACCGCAACCGGGCCGGGAGAATGCCTGGCAGTGCCGGGTCAGCCATCTCGATGGTCGTCAGTGGGACGTCGTCGCGGTGCGTGAATCCGGTGGACAGGATCGACCCGAGTCCTGCGGCAAGGCACCCGTGCCCAGCTGGCGATGGTCCGTCCTCACCGATTTCGGTCGATGAAACCAAGTATCCGGCCCCATGCGTCGTCACAGGCCGCTGCCCAGTCGCCGAAGCTGCGGTCGAAGAACGAGTGCGGGGCTCCGTCGTAGACCACGTACTCATGCTCCTTACCGGACTCGGTGAGAGCCCGGTCAAAGGCGGCGTTGTCCTCTGGTGAGGTCGCCCGGTCCGCCCCGGCAGCCAGAATGAGAATGGGGCAAACCATCATGTTCACGACCTCCTGCGCGGCGCCCGGGCGCCCGTAGAAGCCCATGCAGCCGCTCGCGCCAAGGTCGGATGCGGCCAGCAGCCACGACTCGCCGCCGAACTTGCAGAACCCGAGCGTGAACACCGGATCGTCGCTGCGCTCGCGAAGTCGGGCGGCCGCCGCGCGAGAGTCGGTCAGCACATTCTCCGAGGTCAGAGCCTCGACGTGCGGCATGTACGCGAAGTCGTCGTCGCGCGAAGCAGCGCCTGCCGTTCGTCCATACGGGTCCAGGGCAACAGTGTCGATCCCGGCCATGGCGAAGGCGAGCGCCAGATCGGTGTAGTACGGATGCAGACCCCGGATATCGGGGAGCAGCACCAGGCTCGCGCCGCGTCGCGTGACCGGAGTGGCGTCATACGCCGCGAAGAGATTGCCATCCGCGGCAGCCAGCTCGGTGGGACCATGCGACCCGATCTCGCTGAACCTCGGGGGTAGCGGTGGGTGCTGGTCGTTGCTGAAGCACATGGCTCCAGTCTGCGCGCTCAGGCGTCGATGCGCTCGTGATCCATCGAGGCTGCGGAGTCGATGATGAAGTCCTTGCGCGGCGCGACATCGTTGCCCATGAGCAGGTCGAAAACCCGCTCGGCGACCTCGGCGTCCTTGAGCGTCACCCGCCGCAGCGTTCGGTGGCGCGGGTCCATCGTGGTCTCGGCCAGCTGGTCCGCGTCCATCTCGCCCAGACCCTTGTAGCGTTGAAGCGGCTGCTTGACCTTGCGGCCCTTCTTCTCCAGCAAGGAGATCGTCCTTCGCATCTCCACCTCGCTGTAGGTGTAGACGAGGTCGTTCTTCTTGGTGCCAGGGTTGATCACCTCGAGGCGGTGCAGCGGTGGCACTGCCGCGTAGACCCGGCCTGCCTGGACCAGCGGTCGCATGTAACGAAAGAACAGAGTCAGCAGCAGGGTGCGGATGTGGGCCCCGTCGACATCAGCGTCGGTCATGATGATGACCTTGCCGTAACGGGCTGCCTCAAGATCGAAGGACCGACCTGAGCCGGCTCCGATGACCTGCAGGATGGCCGCGCACTCGGCGTTCTTGAGCATGTCGGTGACGGAGGCCTTCTGGACGTTGAGGATCTTGCCGCGGATCGGCAACAGCGCCTGGTGGTCCGAGGACCGGGCGAGCTTGGCCGTTCCCAGGGCGCTGTCACCCTCGACGATGAACAGCTCGGTGCGCCCGACGTCACTGCTGCGACAGTCGGCCAGCTTCGCCGGCAGGGAGGATGTCTCCAGGGCGTTCTTCCGCCGCTGCGTCTCCTTGTGCAGTCGCGCGCTGATCCGCGACTTCATCTCGGCGACGACCTTGTCCAGCAACAGTGCCGACTGGGCCTTCTCACCACGTTTGGTCGACACCAGCTTCGCGGTCAGCTCCTTCTCGATGACCTTGGCCACGATGGCGCGCACCGCGGAGGTGCCCAGCACCTCCTTGGTCTGGCCCTCGAACTGTGGCTCAGCCAGTCGAACGGTCACGACGGCCGTGAGGCCCGCCAGGACGTCGTCCTTGTCGACCTTGTCCGACCCGACCTTGAGCCGGCGTGCGTTGACCTCCAGCTGCTTGCGGAACACCTTGATCAGCGACTGCTCGAATCCCGTCATGTGGGTGCCACCCTTGTGCGTGGCGATGATGTTGACGAACGAGACCACCTTGGTTTCGTAACCGGTGCCCCACCTCAAGGCGATGTCAACACCACACTCGCGTTCAACGTCGGTAGGTGTCATGTGGCCGCGATCGTCAAGCACCGGCACGTTCTCGTGGAATGTCCCGGAGCCCTGCAGTCGCCATACGTCGGTCAGCGCTGGGTCGATCGCCAGGAACTCGGCGAACTCGCTGATGCCGCCGTGGTGCAGAAAGGTCTCTTCGTGGGGACCGTTCTCACCGGGCGTGCCGGGGAGGCCGCGCTCGTCACGGATCACCAGGGTCAGACCAGGAATGAGGTATGACGTCTGACGAGCTCGCGAGACCAGGTCGTCGTAGATGAAGGCCGCATCGCTGATGAAGATCTGTTGATCGGCCCAGTATCGGACCCTGCTGCCGGTCCGGCCGCGACCCGCCTTGCCGATGACGCGCAGCTCGCTGTTGTCCACGTATGCCGTGAAGCTCGCATCGGGTGTCTTGACGACGTTGCCCTTGGCGTCCAAAGCATCGTCGAAGACGCCGGGCTCACCACGCCGGAAGCTCATCGCGTAGGTCTTCATCCCGCGGTCGACCTCAACGTCCAGGCGCGCTGAGAGCGCGTTGACGACCGAGGCGCCGACCCCGTGCAGGCCCCCGGAGGCGGTGTATGAGCCGCCACCGAACTTGCCGCCGGCGTGCAGCTTGGTGAAGACCACCTCGACGCCGGTCAGCCCGGTACGCGGCTCCAGGTCGACAGGTATGCCACGCCCGTTGTCGCACACCTCGACAGATCCGTCGCCCATGAGAACAACGCCGATGCGGTCACACGCGCCGGCCAAGGCCTCGTCGACGGAGTTGTCGATGATCTCCCACACGCAGTGCATGAGCCCACGCGAGTCGGTCGAGCCGATGTACATGCCCGGCCGCTTGCGAACCGCCTCGAGGCCCTCGAGGACCTGCAGGTGGCGAGCCATGTACGGGGAGGCGCCCGTGTCGGACCCGCCTGTGTCATGAGCGCGCCTGGCATCGGCGATCTTGCTCGTGCGGGTGGCGGTTGCCACGGACGTCCCTTCGGTGCGTCGGAAGGCCGGCCAGGGGCCGACCACAGAACTCTCTGGCAGGTTATCTCCCATGGCTGACGACGGACTGCAGGCACACGGCCCATCGGCCTCGTGGGATTGCGCGGAGAGCGAAATACAGCATGACGGGGAGGGAACCGCCGCATGACATTGTCCACATCAGGGACGGAATGCACATCGGGAAGCAATCATCGTGCTTGACTGTTAAAGACGGCGAACGGGTCTGCCGCACGCTTACCATTCGGTAGGTGCAAAGAGAAGTATCGGGAAGGGATACCGACGAGATCGCGACACCTGGCTGGGAACCGGCAACGGAGCCCACGACAACGAAATGGAAGGCTGACGTGACAACTGCACTGGCACCGACCCTGACCGCGGCCGACCGCTGCGACCGCTGTGGCGCCCAGGCCTACGTACGCGCTAGCCTCACTTCAGGCGGCGAACTGCTGTTCTGTGCGCACCATGGCCGCGAGCACCTGCCCAAGCTCCACGACCTGACAACCAACATCCAGGACGAGACTGATCGCCTTCTGGAGACCTCGACCTCGGCGGCCGTCTAGCACCCCGCGGGACGTCTAGCACCCGCTGGATCTGCAGCCCGGTGCACCGGCCATCGATGGACCGCCACATCACTGACGCTTGCTGATCTCTCGACCGCTGGTCGCGAGATCAGTCGTTCCGACGTCGATTCCAGCGCTCTTCAACCCGGCGCATGAAGGACGCCTTTGTCGACCCGGGACCCTTGGCTGACTGGCGCGACCTGCCGGTCTGGCGCAGCTTGCCGGATCTGGCCGCCGGCGCGTGGGCGCGTACCGACCCGTCCGGGGCGACCGCACCCAACCCGGCCTTGGGCGCTTTGGCGGGGGTGATCGCGTAGGCCACGCCGCCGACCATCAACGCGAAACCGATAGCGCCCCACAGGATTGATGGCAGAGCCAGGATGGATGGCAGAGCGACCCCGAGTATCACGAGGGCGAGACCTCCGATGACGCCTATGGCGGCGATGAAGAGGCGACGACGAAGGAGCGCACGCACAGCTGAACCCTGCATCTGCGAGGCGAACTTGGGGTCCTCGGCATACAGCGCTTGTTCCATCTGTTCAAGCTGATGTTGCTCGTGCTCTGAAAGCGGCACCTTCGACCTCCCGTGCGCCCGGGTCAACTGATGGCAACAACGTCCGACGGCCCCGATTTGTTGCCCGAACCGGCGATACGCGGTCGTGGGTGTGATTTGTTTGGACCGACGACCCCTTCAGGATATGTCGTCGCGCATCGGAGTGGTAGCCGACTGCGGATCTTCGACCAGGCTTCCGGGTCGCACCGCGCCGGCACCAAAGCGTGCACTGGCTCGATCGACCGCGCGATCGGCGTCACGCCAGCCATGCTCCGGCGCATCGAGCAGACCCTGGATGGGTGCGAACTCGGAGTCCATGAGGCCTTCCATCCGGACCCCGACCAGCCGCAGGCGGGCACGCTGCAGACCCAGCCCGTCAAAAAGTGCTCGGGCAATCGCGTAGATGTCGCGGCTGACGTCGGTCGGGTCACGCAGGGTCCTGGAACGCGTGATCGTGGTGAAGTCGGAGAATCGCACCTTGATCGAGATCGTGCGTCCCACCAGCCCCGCGGCGCGCATGCGGGCGGCTGTGCGGTCGCTCAGCTTGAGCAGCTGCCGGTGGATGTATGCCGGGTCGTCCACATCGAAGGAGAAGGTCTCGTCCGCTCCGATGCTGCGCTCCCGGTGGGTTGGCACGACCGAGCGCGTGTCCTGTCCCCAGGCCAGTGCGTGCAGGGCAGGTCCTGCGTTGTCGCCGAGCGCCCGCCGTAACGTCTCCAGAGGTGTGTGGGCGATGTCGGCGACAGTGTGTAGTCCCAGACGCCGCAAAGCCTCCTCCGTACGCTCGCCGACTCCCCACAGTGCTCCGACCGGAAGCTGGTGGAGGAAGCCGACCACCTCGGCCTGGGGCACGACGAGCAACCCATCGGGTTTGGCCAGGCCGGACGCGAGCTTCGCGATGAACTTGGTGGAAGCGACCCCCGCCGAACAGGTGATGCCCTGCTCGTCGGCGATCGTGTCGCGGATCTGTTGGGCGATCTGGCTCGGTGTACCCAACCTGCGACGGGCGCCGGACACATCCAGGAACGCCTCGTCCAGTGACAGCGGCTCGACGATCGGCGTCACGCTGGCGAACACTGCCATGACCGCTTTGGAGATGCGTTCGTAGCGGCCGTAGTCCGGAGCGACGATGGTGGCCTGCGGACACAACCGGAGGGCCCGCGCAGTGGGCATTGCAGCGGTCACTCCGAATGCTCGCGCCTCATAGGTCGCGGACAGCACCACCCCGCGGTTGCCTGCGCCGGCGATGATCACGGGCGTTCCCTTGAGCTCGGGGCGACTGAGCAAGGATGCGGAGGCGTAGAACGCGTCCATGTCCACGTGCAGGATCGAACAGCCCTCGTCGTCAGGCAGAAGCTCACCCTGCCGCTCGGGAACGGCGAACTGGCGCCGGCTCATTGCCCGGACACCGGATGCAGGTCAGGAGTCAGTGCCACCGGAGGGCAGGTCGCCCCGTCATCGCCCTGACACGCCGGCGGCAGGTCAGGGCCGACGGGCCAGCACATGCAGGGCTGCACCGATGTGCCCCAGGAACGCGTAGTCGGGATGACGCGATGCGGTCTGCTCGAGCTCGAGCAGCGCGGCCCGGTCGGCGTCGGAGTCGATGAAGGAGGCAGGTACGAGGTCACTGAAGATGCGCACCCCATGTGAGTCCTGAACCGCCAGCCCGGCGCCTTCGACGAGGGCCGTGATACCGGCTGCGTCGAAGCGTCGGGGCAAGGGATCGGCCGGTCCCCATCGGCCGTCGTCGCTGGTGAGAGCGCGCTGGGCCTGGGCAAACTGGCCAGCGAGAGCTCGGGCGAGCACTGCGGCGATCCGGGTGGCGACCACGAGGCTGACGTATCCACCATCGGCGAGCACACCAGCGATGGACCGCATCGTCGCCGCAGGGTCATCGACGAACTCAAGGGCGCCGTGGCAGCACACGAGATCGGCATCGGCATCGGGGTGGACCTCGAGCAGGTTGGCGGCGTCGCCCTGTACGGCCACGATCCGATCGGCGACCCCGGAGTCACCAGCTCGACGAGAAAGCGACGCCAGCGCGTCAGGGCTGGGGTCGATGACCGTGACGTGGTGACCGAGCTGGGCCAGCGGAACGGCCAGGCCGCCAGTGCCACCGCCGAGATCGACGACGCGCAGAGCATGACCGAGCCGTTGCTCGCGCTCGGCAACGACGGCCCGCACGGACTCCCAGACGGCTGAGGTGCGCACAGAGGTCTCGACTCCGCTGCGGCGGCTGCGTCGCCCTTCATCAACCACGGGAAGGCTCCTCTGGTACTGGTGGTCACCGACGGACACCAATCCTGAAGGAGCGACTCCGGTGACGATCGGGTCGCGTCCACCCTAGTGCCCGGAACTTCCGGGGCTGGCATGCCACAGCTTGCGGGGCGGGGCGCCGTCCGCGGGGACCGCGTGGCCTTCCTCGGGCAGCTTGCGCGAGTCCCTGACATCACCACCGGCAGGTTTGATGTCCGCATAGGGCGACTGTTTGAATCCCGAGGCATGCACCAGCACCCGGCGGCGGGTTCCACCCGTCCCAACAGCCGCGCCACCCCTAGCGGCACCATGCTCATCGGCCTCGGACAGCGCCGCGTGCACCCCGTCGAGACCGCCTCGCCCCCAGGCCTCCCACAACCCCGACAGCTCCCATGCCCCGGTTGCGCGCAGGGAGACGCCCCTGGCCCCGGTGCGTCGCAGAATCCCGCGGACCAGAAGCATCCACGAGTGGAAAACCGTTGCTGCATATGGACCTTGGACATCTTCGAAAAACGTCGCGTCGACCGGCCCGGTCGAGTCGTCAAGGGTCAGGAACACCACCCGCCGTCCCGAGCGGATCGGCGGTGTCTGGGTGGCAACCTTGACACCGGCGACCAGCAGCTCGGAGCGACTGCGCGCTCTGAGCAGCTGGTCGGACCGGGTCACTCCGAGCGCCTGCAGCATCGGGGCGTAGAAGTCGATGATGTGGGCACTGGCATCCAGCCCGAGGATGTCCAGCTCGGCCCGGACCCGCTCCGGTCCCGTCATCTCGGGCAGGCCTGTGGCCATGGTGAGCTCGGGGGTGTCTCCCAGGTCGAGGGTGAGCTGGGTGGGCTGTGCTCGCGCCGGTATGACGGGCAGCCCGCCCTGGGACTGTGCTGCAGCCAGGAGTCGTACATCGCGCGTCTCTGCGTTGGTCGCCCGCGCCAGGGTTGCGTCGCGAGCTGCCGCGGCAGCCGAGGCCCGGGACGTGCGAGGCGCCACCCTGCGACCGGATCGGTGAACCGATCGCGTCCACCGGTCGAGCTCGGCCACATGCAACAGGAGATCGCGTCGGGTCACCCGGCCCCGTCGCCCCAGCCCACCGGAGACCGCAACCATCGTGCTGCCGAGTCCATAGAGCGAGTCGAACCCCCCGGCCATGACCAGACGCTCGACCACCGGGCGACTGATCTGGGCGCGATGCCAGAAGTCGGCAAGGCTGAAGTACTGCTGACCGGCCACGATGCGCGCTACCTCGGCGTCACTGATGCCCAAGACGTCGGCCAGGGACAGCCGGATGCCGTAGGCCCGCCCATCGGGCAGGTCGGCATCCGGCTGCTGTTCAGCCACGCCGCTGTCAGCCACGCCGCTGTCAACCACGCCGCTGTCTCCTGGTGACCACGACGGAACCCGTTCCACCCGGTAGCTCTCGCCTGAGGCGTTGACGTCCAGTCCCAGGATCGCGATGCCCAGGTTGCGGGCGTCGTCCAGGATCAGCCGTTTGGGGTACATACCCGGGTCGTGGGTGAGCACACCGGACAGGAAGGCCGCCGGGTGATGAGCCTTGAGCCATGCCGACTGGTAGGTGGGCAGTGCGAACGCTGCTGCATGGGCCTTGCAGAACCCGAAGGATGCGAATGCCTTGAGAACCTCCCAGATCCGGTCGACCGCGTCCGGCTCGTAGCCCCGGGCTGCCGCTGCCGGCCGCCACCAGGCCTCGACGTCCAGCTGACCTTGTGGGGATCCGAGTGCTCTGCGCACCTCGTCGGCCTGGGCCAGAGTGACGCCAGTGGTCTCGGCGACGATCTTGAGCACCTGCTCGTGGAAGACCACGACGCCGTGGGTCTCCTTCAGTGCCGGCTCAAGGCTGGGGTGGAGGTACTGCGGCGGACGCCAGTGCTGACGGGCCAGCAGAAATGGGGTGATCATGTCGGACTTGACCGGGCCGGGACGAAACAACGAGATGTCGATGATGAGGTCCTCGAAGGTCTCCGGCCCGAACTTGCCGATCAGCTCGCGTTGACCAGGACTCTCGATCTGGAAGCACCCCAGCGTGTGCGTGGACCGGATCAGCCGAAACGTCCGGTCGTCCTCGAGGGAGACCTGCGCCCGGTCGTCGAGGTCGATGCTGATGCCGTCGACCCGAGCCACCTCATCGACCGCGTGTGACATCGCGGACTGCATGCGGATGCCGAGGATGTCAAGCTTGAGCAGGCCCATGGTCTCGACGTCGTCCTTGTCGAACTGGCTCATCGGGAAACCCAGCCAGCTGGCCTCAACCGGGGTGCGATCGAGCAGTCCCCTGTTGGACAGGATCACGCCGCAGGGATGCACGGCGATGTGCCGGGGCAGACCGTCGAGTCGTTCCACGAGATCGAAGAGAACCCGGAGGCGAGGAGCATCCAGGCCGCTGGAACGGAGCTCGGGCAGCTCGGTCAGGGCGTCCCGGACATCGCGGGCCCGAATGTGTGGGAACGCCTTGGCGATAACGTCGATCTCGCCCGGCGGCAGTCCGAGCGCGGCGCCGACGTCCCTGATCGCGTGGCGCACCCGGTAGGTGTCCATCATCGACACACAGGTGACCCGATCCCCACCGAAGCGCTCCAGGACGTGCTCGTAGATCTCGGTCCGGCGGGCTGACTCCACGTCGATGTCGATGTCGGGCAGCTGTGCGCGCAGCGGTGAGCAGAAACGCTCCATGAGCAGGCCATGACGCAGCGGCTCCACCCCGCTGATGCCGAGCAGATAGTTGACCAGGCTGCCAGCTCCCGAACCTCGTGCCGCCACCCGCACCCCGAGATCGCGGATCAGGTCGCACACTGCAGCCACCGTCAGGAAGTAGGTCGGATAGCCGAGCCCGGCGATGACACGAAGCTCGTCCTCGAGCCGCGCTGCCACCGCTGAGCGCTCGGCCTCGCCTGCTCCCCCGTATCGCGTGGCGACCGCACCCCGACAACGGGCGGCCAGAACCTCCTGCGAGCTGTCACCAGCAGCAATACCGAGCGCCGACGACTCCGGCAGGTGCACCGAGCCGATCCCGAGGTCGGTGCGCGAGTCCATCGCACAGGTCTGTGCCAGGGCCACGGTGTCGGCCAGCAGCAGCCGGGCCCGGTCACGTTCGCCGCTCGCGCCACCGCTGACCCCAGCACCTGCAGCCCGGGCGACGTCGCAGGCCACGGCATACATCTGGGCCGACGAGCTGAGATGACCCGCAGTGGTGACACGGTCGAGATGACGCGTGTCCAGTGGCACGAGGCGACGGGCGGCATCAAGGACGTCGACGGTCATGGCCCCGCCGGGATCGGCATGGCGGACTGCGGCCGTGAGCACAGCAGGCACCCCGCACTCAGTGGCCAGACCCAGCAGCCGGGCGGCATGCCCGAGGCTGGCCGGTGTGCCCTCCGGCCCGCCGTGGCACACCACCTCGATGACCACACCCCCGCGCGGCAGAAGGTCGACCCATCGGCGGAGCAGCAGGCGGGCCCGGTCGTGACGTCTCGCCAGCAGGGCCCGGCCCACGTCAGAGCCCGGACCGAGCAGAACCACCAGAGCCAGCTGGCCCGTCCCCGGGTCGAGCGCATGCTCGGCGACGAGCTCTGCGCTGCTGACCGGGGCTCCGCGTTCCCCGCTGAGGTGGGTCTGGGTCACCAGACGGCACAACCTGCCCCAACCGACGCCAGGGTTGACCCCGCCGCCCTGCCCGCGCGCCAACACCGTGACCCGAGGGTGCCGGGGATCGACCTCGGCCCCGCCCCGAACAGGGTTGGCACGGCCAGCCCGAACCCCCTGCCCCGCAGCGATAGTGGGCCCAGTGCCGGCATCGGATCGCCCCGAGCCGATGGCCAGGTCCACACCGAGCACGGGAGCGATGCCCGCCTCGTCGCAGGCCTGCACAAAACGCACCGCGCCATAGAGTCCGTCGCGGTCGGTAAGAGCGAGCGCGGGCTGGCCCAGCGCCGAGGCACGTTCCACCAACGCCGCCGGGGTCGATGCGCCGTAACGCAGCGAGAAGCCGGAGGCGACGTGCAGGTGGGCAAAGGCGTCATGCATCGTCGTGTCGCAGCTTGTCATGTCACAGATCGTCGTGTCGCAGCCTGGCGTGCTGTCACAGCCACCAGCTCGGGCAACGGCCGGCTCATGGGCAGACCGAGTGCTCCCTGGACCAGCTCGAAGAAGGTCTCGGACTGCCGGAGCAGGTCATCGGCCTCGCGTGCACCCGGCCCTGCCGAACCGCGCTCGAGCGCCGCCCGACGTCTGGCTGAAGCGGCGAAGAACACCGCCCACTCGGTTAGCTCGGGAGCCACCTGCGGCAGCACCTCCCACACGCTGCGCAGCTGCGAGCGCCGGCTGGGTCTGCTGCGGGCAGCCAACAATGCGGCCGCAGCCCGCAACGCCGCCAGATGAGCCTCGACGTAGCGCCCGGCGATGGTGTCAGCGTGGCAGGCCGACAGCAGGCTGGCCCGAGCCCGGTCGAGCAGCTCCAGTGCCGTGCAGGACAGAGGCGCCCTCGGCGATGTCGTCATCATCACCATCGCCTAGTCCGCCACGCGCAGAAGTCGCCAACCGCGCACGGGACCGTTCATGCCCAGGTCGTACACCCCGGTGCCGGCGAGGCGGCCAGGGCTGGCTTCCACTCGCCATACCTCCTGCTCGAGGCAGTCCGGCCCGCTCGCCGCGGACATCCCGC
>DATCQG010000104.1:0-11589 GCA_036569625.1 Dermatophilaceae bacterium
CGCAGTTTCCGCTCTCACGTGAGCAGACGGTGCAGCTCGGGGCAACCCCCGCGCAGGCGGCCGCCGCGGCGCGCGAAGGTTGGGTCCTCGTCATCGATGCGGATCGGCGGCCGCTCGGCTGGATCGAGCCCAGTCGGATCAGGGTCCCGATCCAACCCGGGATGCTGCATCGCGGTGGCACGGTTGCCAAGGAGGGCGGTCCGCTGCGCAACACCCTCGATGCCGCGCTGTCCTCGCCGAGTCGCCGTGGGGTGATCGTTGACAGCGAGGGCGCGATCCTGGGCACCGTTCGTGCACATGAGGTCCTCGCCGAGATCGAGGAGCGCTCCCGGCCCGCGCTCCAGCCCGACAGCCCTCAAGAGGCGGCGGGCATTCAACCCGAGGGTAGCGTTCAACCGGAGAGTCTTCAGCCCGTCGAGGAGGCGCCTGAATGACCTGGCTTGGGGACCACTTCGCGGACGTGCTCGGCCTCGCCGGCCAGCACGTCTACCTCGCCGGCCTGCCGCTGATTCTGGGGCTTCTCATCGCGCTGCCGCTCGGCTGGCTCGCACGCCGATACCGCGTGCTCTACCCGTTCTTGATCATTGGCACCGGGCTTCTCTACACCATCCCCTCGCTGGCGCTCTTCATCATGTTGCCGCTGCTGCTCGGCACCCACATCCTTGACCCGAACAACGTCGTTGTCGCCATGACCATCTACACCGTCGCGCTGCTAGTGCGCACGGTCGCTGACGGCCTCGGCTCGGTGCCCGACGACGTCAACCAGTCCGCAACTGCCATGGGCTACGGGCGAGTTCGTCGTTTCACGTCGGTGGAACTACCCCTCGCCGTGCCCGTCATCTCAGCCGGTCTGCGCGTCGCCGCGGTCAGCAACGTGAGCATCGTCAGCGTGGCTGCGCTCATCGGCGTCCCACAGCTTGGGTCACTGTTCACCGACGGGTTCAACCGGGGCTTCATGGACCCAATCGTCGTGGGAATCGTCGCCTGCGTGCTCTTGGCGCTTATCTTCGACGTGGCGATCCTCGGCGTCACCCGTCTCGTGACACCCTGGCAGCACGCCGACGGGGCGGCGGCATGATCAACCGCATCCTGGCCTGGCTCGCGGACGGCGCCCACTGGCAAGGGGATGACGGCATCCTCCGTCGGGTGACCGAGCACATGGAGTACTCCCTGGTGGCCCTCCTGATCGCAGCCCTGATCGCGATCCCCCTTGGCCTCTATATCGGTCACACGGGACGCGGCCGCTTCCTCGTGGTCAATGCCGTGGGTTCCGCCCGGGCGATCCCCTCACTGGGCCTGCTGTTCCTGGCCGTCCTCTGGCTCGGACCCAAACTCAACGGTGACGTCGCCTTCTTGGCACCCACCGGTCTGGTCCTGGTCGTCCTGGCCATCCCACCCATCCTGTCCGGCGCCTACGCCGGTGTCGGAGGGGTCGATCCGGCCGCTCGTGATGCGGCCAAAGGCATGGGTATGCGCGGCACCCAGGTCCTGCGCCACGTCGAGCTCCCCTGTGCCATGCCGCTGATCCTCTCCGGGATCCGCTCGGCGATGTTGCAGGTCATCGCCACGGCCACGATCGCCGCTGTGGTGGGCCTGGGTGGCCTTGGCCGGTTCCTGATCGACGGCCTCGCCGTCAGGGACACACCCCAGACCGCTTCGGGCGCAGTACTTGTCGCCCTTCTGGCCCTTCTCGTGGACCTGGCCCTGGCGCTGATCCAGCGCCTGGTCGTCTCACCGGGCCTGACCGGAAGATATGGCAAGGTCCAACCGTTTGACTCTGACACCGGGGCATCCACTTCAGTCGCCCCGGCACCGGCCCTGCAACACAGCGTCTAGACCCCAACAGAAAGAGAAACCCGATGAATCGCACCAGGATCGCCCTCGCGCTGACTACTTCCGCCGCGATGCTCGCCGTCGCGGCTTGCGGCTCTAGTGCCCCTCTCGCTTCGGGGGGCTCAGCCACGACCTCCTCCGGCGCCGGAACCATCATTGTGGGGTCGGCCAACTTCCCCGAGAGCGCCTTGCTCGCCGAGATCTACGCCGGCGCGCTGAGCGCCAAAGGCGTCAAGGTCGAGAAGAAGCTGAATATCGGCAGCCGCGAGGTCTACATCCCTGCCTTGCGGGACGGCTCCATCGACCTGATCCCGGAGTACACCGGCGTTCTCGATCAGTACTTCAACAAGAGTGCCAAGGCCACCGACGCCGCTGGGGTCTACGCCGAGCTCAAGGCCGCAGTTCCCGCGACCCTGACCATCCTCGACAAGTCTGCGGCCGAGGACAAGGACGCCGTTGTCGTCACCAAGGAAACGGCGGCCAAGCTGGGCCTGAAGTCGATCGGCGACCTTGCGTCCAAAGCAAAGGATCTGACCCTCGGCGGACCGCCCGAGTGGAAGACGCGTCCGACCGGCGTGCCTGGGCTCAAGAAGCTCTACAACCTTGACTTCAAGACCTTCCGTGCCCTTGACGTGGGCGGCCCCCTATCGGTCCAGGCGCTCAAGAACGGCCAGGTCGACGCGGTCGACCTTTTCACCACCGACCCGTCCATCACTGCCAACGGCTTCGTCATCCTGGATGACCCCAGGAGTCTGTTCGCGGCCCAGAACGTCGTTCCACTGATCACCAAGTCCAAGGTCAACACGGTGATCTCTGATGCGCTCAATGCGGTCTCGGCCAAGCTCGATACCGCGACGCTCGGTGAGCTGGTCAAGGAGGTCGTGGTGGACAAGAAGGACGCTTCCGTTGTCGCCAAAGAGTTTCTGACCAAGAACAGCCTCGGCTGATTTTCCATCCAATCCCGCAAACCTAGGGATTGTGCTGATGTTATTGCGGCAAACCTAGGGAGTCTGCTGCAGTTATTGGGGCAAACCTAGGGACTTTGCGGCCAGAATCACGACATGGTCCCTGGGGTTCGTCGGGACTCCGGTGCCCGCCGTTAAATTGTCCGACCCCAAGTTTCCCGGGCTTGGCCGTACACGATCTCTAGGTTTGCGGCGGCTGATCGCGCACGGTCCCTAGGTTTGGCGGGTTTGGCGGTGCACGGTCCCTAGGTTTGCGGAGTGGTTTGCGGGGTGGGGCGGACGGCGGCCAGGAGCATCTGCGCGACGTCAACGACCTCGACGCTCTCGTGGGTGCCGGTCTCCGACTGGTTCTGGGTGAGCCCGTCGGAGAGCATGACCCGGCAGAAGGGGCAGCCGACCGCAATACGGTCTGCCCCGGTGGCCAAGGCCTCTTCGGTGCGGTTGGTGTTGATCCGGGTGCCGAGGTTCTCCTCCATCCACATCCGTGCGCCGCCGGCCCCGCAACAGAAGGACTTCTGGCCCGATCGGGGCATCTCGCGCAGCTCGACACCGGGCAGTGCGCCGATCAGCTCGCGCGGCGGGGCATAGACGCCGTTGTGCCGGCCGAGGTAGCAGGGGTCGTGGTAGGTCACGGTCGACGCGGTCGAGGCCACGTTGGACGTGTCGGCCTGGTCCGGGCGGGACACGGGGATGAGCCGCTTGTCACGGACGAGCCGGTTGAGCAGCTGGGTGTGGTGGACGACCTCGTACTGTCCGCCCACCTGGGGATACTCGTTCTTGATGGTGTTGAAGCAGTGCGCACAGGTCACCACGATCTTGGTCGCCCTGGCCTCGTTGAGGGTCTCGACGTTGGCCTGGGCGAGCATCTGGAAGAGGAACTCGTTGCCGGCACGGCGGGCCGGATCACCGGTGCAGGTCTCGCCGTCGCCTAGGACGGCGAAGGTCACGCCTGCGGTGTCGAGCAGCTCGGCAACGGCCCGCGTGGTCTTCTTGGCGCGGTCCTCATACGCTCCGGCGCAGCCGACCCAGAAGAGGTACTCGACCTCGTCCAGCGTCTCGATGTCCTGGCCCAGGACCTTGACCTCGAAGGGCAGGTCCTTGGCCCAGTCGAGGCGGGCACGGGCGGACATGCCCCAGGGGTTCGACTTGTTCTCCAGATTCTTGAACATCCCGCCGAGCTCGGAGGGGAAGGCGGACTCAATGAGGACCTGGTATCGCCGTATGTCCAGAATGGCGTCGACGTGCTCGATGTCGACCGGGCACTGCTCGACGCACGCGCCGCAGGTCGTGCAGGACCACAGCACGTCCTGGTCGATGACAGCACCGGGCCCGTGGGGGTTGTACGCCGAGAACGGGTCGGTGACGTCATATCCGGTCTCACCGACAAGCGGCAGCGTGGAGATGGTGGCCAGCGTGCCATCAGCCTCGAGCAGGCCCGCGCGCGACCCCTCGGCGGCGAGCAGGAACGGCGCTTTCGCGTGGGCGTGGTCGCGCATCGCCATCACGAGCATCTTGGGCGAGAGCGGCTTGTCGGTGTTCCAGGCCGGGCACTGCTCCTGACAGCGACCGCACTCGGTGCACGTCGTGAAGTCCAGCAGGCCCTTCCAGGTGAAGTCCTCGATCTTGCCGACGCCCAGGGCGGCGTCCTCGTCGAGCTCCTCCATGTTCTCGAAGTCGACCGGCTCGCCCTTGACCAGCATCGGCTTGAGCGGCCCTAGTGCGGTCTTGCCGTCGGGGTTGCGCTTGAACCAGATGTTGAAGAAGGCCAGGAAGCGGTGCCAGGCCACACCCATGGTCGGCTGCACCGAGACGGTGATTATCCAGGCCATCGAGATCAGGATCTTGAGCGACGCGACGATGAACGTCGCAGCCTGCAGGGCACCAATCGACATACCGAAGAAGGCTTTTCCGATGAAGAACGTCAGCGGGAAGTGCAGCCCGCTGGCCCACCATTCGTTGTTCGCGCTGCCGAGGGCGTACTCGATGCCGCGCAACGTGAGAACAAGGATCACGACGCCGAGGATGGTCAGCTCGACGTAGTAGGCCTGCCAGAACGTGGAGGCGAAGAAGCGGCTACGGCGGCCCAGGGAGCGCGGGTGCTGCTTCTGACGGATGCCGATCAGGACGAGGATTCCCACCAGGGAGGCCCAGGCGATGAGCTCGGTGGCCCACTCGTAGGGAAAGAACCGTCCGATCAGCGGGAGGGCGAAGTTCGGGTCGAACAGCTGCGCGTATGCCGTGATCAGGGTGAAGAACAACAGCCCGAACGAGACCATGACGAACCAGTGCGCGACAGCGACGATCGGGATCCGTGACATCCGGGTGTGCCCAAGGACCTCGCGGAGAAGCGTGATGGTTCGTGTCGCCGGCTGGTTGCCTCGGCCACGTTCGTCCTGGCCGACCTTGAACGTGGCGATGAACCGGCTGATCATCTTGGCGAACAGCGCCACGGCGACAACGGTCACGGCAAGGCAGATGACCAGAGCAACGATCTGCAGGGCTGACATGGTCCGGAGTGTACGGCGCACCGCCGCGGTCGCGTCCGGACCCAAACTCTCGTGGTGTCCATCGTGGCCAGAACGTGGACGTCGTTTGAATATTGTCGGTGAATCACATAACCTGCGGTTGGAACATCTATAACGACAGGTTTGTTGATGCGGTAGCTGCACGCCCAACAGAACCTTCGCTCGCTTTCGCACCCAAAGGCGGTTAGCAGTGCCTATTTATGACGACGTCACGGCCCTTGTCGGCAACACCCCGTTGGTCCGGATCAACCGGTTGAGCGCTGGTGCTGGCGCGACGATCGCCGCCAAGCTCGAGTTCTACAACCCGGCAAGCTCGGTGAAGGACCGGATCGGGGTGTCGATCATCGACGCCGCCGAGAGGTCCGGCGAGCTCAAGGCGGGCGGAACGATCGTGGAGGCCACCAGCGGCAACACCGGTATTGCGCTCGCCATGGTGGGTGCCGCCCGCGGATACAACGTCGTGCTCACGATGCCCGAGACGATGAGCCTGGAGCGCAAGGCCCTGCTGCGCGCATACGGCGCCGAGCTGATCCTGACCCCGGGCTCGGAGGGCATGAAGGGCGCGGTCACCCGGTCCGAGGAGATCGCAGCCGAGCGCGGCGCCATCCTGGCCCGTCAGTTCGCCAACGAGGCGAACCCGCAAATCCACCGCGAGACCACCGCGGAAGAGATCTGGAAGGACACCGACGGCACAGTCGACATCTTTGTGGCAGGCATCGGTACCGGCGGCACCATCACCGGCGTGGGCCAGGTTCTCAAGGCGCGCAACCCCGCGATCCAGGTCATCGCCGTGGAGCCGGAGGAGTCCCCCATCCTCAACGGCGGCGCTCCCGGCCCCCACAAGATCCAGGGCCTGGGCGCGAACTTCGTGCCGGAGATCCTCGACCGTGAGATCTACGACGAGGTCATCGACATCAATGCCGAGACCGCGGTGGACTGGGCGCGCCGTGCGGCAAAGGAAGAAGGTCTTCTGGTTGGCATCTCCTCCGGGGCCGCTCTCGCAGCCGCCGACAAGGTTGCCCGCAGGCCCGAGAACGCGGGGAAGCTCATCGTGGTGATCATTCCGTCATTCGGTGAGCGTTATCTGTCCACCATCCTCTTCTCCGACCTGCTCAAGTGAGCAGGACGACTTATCGCGAATCGCCTTCAATGATGACAATCTTGCGATTGACTGGGACCTCGTCGATCGACCGCGCTGCCAGCCCCCCTGATGTGCGCGGTCGATCGACTCCTCCTCTGTCCATATGGGCGCGGATGCGTGAGGACCTGGACGCGGCGATCGAGCGGGACCCCGCCGTGGACACCCGGCTCGAGATGGCGCTGGCCTCGCCCGGGTTGCATGCCATCTGGGTGCACCGGTTCTCGCATCGTCTGTGGGCGCATCGTCATGGTCGCCTGGTCGCCCGCCTCCTGTCGCAGATCTCGCGCTCGATCACCGGAGTCGAGATCCACCCCGGCGCGCAGATCGGTCGGCGCTTCTTCATCGACCATGGCATGGGTGTGGTCATCGGCGAGACCGCCGAGGTCGGCGATGACGTGTTGATCTATCACGGCGTCACACTCGGCGGTCGTTCGATGAAGAGGGTCAAGCGTCACCCGACCATCGGCAACAACGTCACGATCGGGGCGGGAGCCCGCATTCTCGGTCCGGTCCATGTCGGGGACAGGGTGCAGATCGGTGCGAACTCTGTTGTCGTCAAAGACATCCCGGCAGGAGCGGTCGCGGTTGGCGTTCCCGCCACGATTCGATTCCCGAACAAGGGTGAGGACCCCTACGAGATGCTGTTCAACGACCCCGAGCTCTGGATCTGAACATCTGCGGAGAATGACGCGAGCCGGGGCAGATACGGTTGGTCAAGCTGGACGGCTGCAAAACCATATGCCGCGTCGGCCAGGAGGGCTCGCATAGTGGCCGAGTGCGGCGGTCTTGAAAACCGCTGTGGGGTTAAACCCACCGAGAGTTCGAATCTCTCGCCCTCCGCACGAAATTGCATGACGAAGGCCCCTGACCAGCGGAAATGCGGTCAGGGGCCTTCGTCATGTCATCTGGCCGTGTCCGGCACTGTCCGGTCATCTACGGGCGTCTGTGGACTATTCGTGGACGAGTTCACGGCCGCGTCCGGTTCATGCTGGGCGTGTCCTCCCGGCTCATCCAACGGTTCCGGCGTGACAACGCCGAGGGACGGTGTCGTCGGCGCGGCGAAACACACGGGTGGGCCCATGTCCCTCCGGCCGTTGGCGGGTGTGCCTGGCGTCCGTCTGGCTGGCAAGTCGGGACCCGCTGGGTCTCTTGGCGAATCGGCGGACAGCCGCCGCGTCAGTGGCACAGACTCTCCCCCAGGGCTTGGGTCGCAGAAGTGAGGTGGAGGCGGTGTGTCGAGGATCCTGGCATTAGATGTTGACGTAGTGACAGGCATGGCGCCCTGACCTGCCCCAACGCCTATTTCGCGTCGACTGGGGCCGCGCTGGGGCCGCTCGTGGCCGCAGCCCAGGCCAAGTTGTCGGGATCCCAGATGCTGTTGTTCGAGCTTTTCTCGAAGGCCGGGTCTACGAGGGAAGCCACGAGCACGGCAGCCGTCTCGGCCGTGAAGGACTCGGCCGACGGGACGCCCTTCGCCGTGGTGGGGTAGGTCCGGGTCCAGTCGTCCGGGATGTCGAAGTGCTCGAACGGCTCGATGCCGCTGATAACCCGCTTGGCGGCGATCGCGTTGTGCAGCTCGTCGAGGACGACGGCTTGGGTGTGGGCTAGGACGACAAGATCGACCAGATCCTTGACCCGGCTGCTGCGCTTTCCCCCCGGGTAGTTGGTGTCCATCGTTGCGCAGACCTTGTCGGCCATATGGTCGGCCACCGGGTAGAGCCGGTAGGGATGCGTGACGAGCGGGCGGCGCAGGTGGAGCCGGTTCGCTGGTTCGACGACCTCGGGTCGCCCGACGGGCGGCGGCCCGACGACGACGTCGACGTGGACGGTGTCGATCTGAGTGTCGTGGTCAACATCGATGCAGGCGAAAATGTAGCGCCGTGCGGCCAGTCCCGGCTGGTTCTCGCCGAGACCTGTCGGGGTGGAGCGGATGAGGCGGAAGGTGAGGTGATCACCGAGGTCGACGTCCACCAGGTCGACCAGCGCCTTCTCGGCTTCGGCGAGGTCGGCTGCCTTCTGTGCGGCAAGGTCCACGTCCTTGGTGGTGCGTGAGCGTGGCACCCGCGCGAGCATGCTCATGCCGCCCTTGAGGAGCCATTCGGATTCCTCGCCAGCAGCGAAGACGCGCGAGAGGAACCGATCGAAGCGGGCCTGACGGATCTGTGCGTCGACGGTAGCGGCACTGACACCGGCCCCGGCCTCGCGGGCAGCCCGCTTCGCGGCCTCCTTGATCGCCAGCTCCAGCGATCGCCAGTCGCCATATCCGTCGCGCTCAGTCACGGTCCCATCCTTCCGGACTCACGCCTGCCAGCGCGAACAGGTCGTTCGCTAGCGATCTGCCGTCGCCCCTGCGGTTCTCGTTGCGTCGCGCCGCGAGGGGGTCGAGATAGGTCACGAGGTGGTCCGGTGCCACCAGCTCTCCGGCTTGCACCGCATCGCGGACGATTCCGGCGACCAGGGACAGGTCGGTCTGCAGTTCTATCAGGTCGGCGATGGTTCGCTCGATAGTCAGCGTCGGTAGGCCGTTGATTCCGATGACCTCGTCGCGGGTTAGGTGCCGGATGCGCAGGCGCACGCCAGGGAGCCGTGTTCCCTTGCGTGCGGGGACGATGAAGTCGAAGCCGTCGAGGAAGAAGTCGCCAACGTCGTGGAGGACAGCCCCGGTGACACCGGCAGCCACGATTGATGCGACTCCGGCATCCGTGCGAGGTGCGGTTGCACCACCCAGGGCGAGCCAGGTGGCGTAGATCGCCTCGTGGTTTTGCGGCGGCGCCCCAGCCATGCGGTAGACGCCCTGCGTTACGCGTTCGATCGCACCTGAGGAAGCCATTCGGGAGAGCTGCTTGCGTGAGACTCCGGCATCTTCGGCCTGGGCCGTGGTGACCAGCCCCCACCGGCGTTCCGCGATGGAGCCGAGTCGGACGAGCGTCGAACCAGCCATAACAACGATTGTACCCACTTGTGGGGACAAATGTTGTCGTCGTTCGGCTCCTTCGCCGAGGTCTTCCGAAAGTACCGCGGTCACGGTGACCCGTCCTCGTTCTTCGTCGTCGGGCCGATCCCGGGTGATCCCGACCAGCACCGAGCTGATGCGGCTGTATGTCGACTTCTCACCGTTGAGTACTTGCTCTGTGCACGGCCCACCCTGGGTTTCTCCTGGACATCGCGCTACCGGCGCGACGTTCGTCATCTCACCCGGCTGTCTCTGGCGCGATCTGGTCAGCTGCGGGTGGCCGCCACTCGCCATTCACGGCCGCGTTCAGGGCTATGTCCACGCGATGCTGAGCGCTGTCCTCCTGCCCGGCGATGCACTTGGCGTAGACCCTCAGCAGAACCGCGACACTGTGCCCGGCCCACTCGGCGACCTGGGTGGCAGGCACGCCAGCGTTGAGCCAAAGAGAAACGCAGGCGTGCCGCAGGTCGTACGGACGGCGAGCCAGGGGTGAGGCCGCCTCGGCTTTCGTCAGGGCGGCTGCCCGCGCCTTTCGCCAGGTATTGCCATAGCTGGAGCCAGAGACAGGCCCGGCATAGCCACCGGACACGGGAATGCGCTGCTTGCCTGTTCGCGTCACGAACAGGCGCCCATCCGGTCCGCAGGTGTAGTTGTCGAGATGGTGTCGGAGGATTCGCACCAGTTGTGGGCAGGCAGGCACCGGGCGCACGCTTCGCGACGAACGGTGCTTGAGCGCGCGGTCCTCCCGTCCGTGTCCGTTGTCGCCCCAGGCGCCCGCGTATTGGGTCGAGCCGCCAAGCATGAGCTTGCCCCAGCCAGTCTCGGGGAGAGTGCAGTTCTCTTTCCGAAGGTGAACCACTTCTCCCGGGCGGAGTGCGGCGTAGTACATGCAGGCGAAGAAACCGACCATCGCTGGGTCCATGTCCTCTACGGCCTTGAGTAACCCGACCGCCTGCTGTGGGTTGATGACGACGCGTTGGTCGATTTCGTCGTCAGCCTTTGGGGTGGTCCAGCTCACGCGGTCCATCGGGTGGAAGGGCAGGTGGTCGAGTTCGACGGCGTACCGTAGCGCGCCGTAGAACACGGCCCGCTTGCGTGCGACCGTCGTGTGGGCTGCGGGCTTGCCGTCGAGCTTGAGCGCCAGCTGATCGAGCGCCGAACGCGTGAGTGCGGCTTGCGAAAGGTGCAACAACGGCAGGCTGTTTTCTGTCAGCCACGCGTCCACCCGGGCCGTGTCCGGATCGGGCGTCGACTTACGGGCGGTTGTGTTGAAGGACCATTGATAGAGCGTGCGCCGGATTGCCTCGGGAGAGGGTGCGCCGCGTCCGGTGTCGAGCAGCGCCGGAGTCACTGTTGCCAGCGCCTCGGCAATGCTCCGGCGGTGTCGAGCTGACGCACGCGCCCACTTCATGTCAACGAACGCCTTGGCGTGCTCATACCAGGTGACCGAGCTGAGTTGCCGTGCAAGGTGCTCGGGCAGGCCGCTGGCCACGTCGAAGGCGAGTCCTTGCCGAGAGGCCGTGACCAGGGACGACCGAAAGGACTCGGCCAACTTTGTGGTCGAGTGGCTCTTGGATCTGGCCTTGTTGGCAACCGCCCAGCGCACCTCGTAGACATTGCCGCGCTTGCCGTTCCGGACGCGCGTCGTCCATATCTTCACGTCGTAGGTGAGGTCGTTCATCAGGCCACGTCCTCCAGGGTGGTGAGCCACTGGTCGAGGTCAGTGCGTCGGATGCGAATTTCTCCGTTGGGGAGCTTTATGCAGCGGGGCGAGGCGCCTTTGGCGCGCCAGTCGTAGAAAGTGGATCGGGCCACGCCAAGTTCGTCGCACAGTTGGGCGATGGTGAGGTGTCGTCCGGTGATGGCCGGTCCCGGGGTGCGCACGCTTACTCCTTGGGGGCGGGCGGAAGTGCTCGCGTGGCTGGCGACCGGGACTGGCGGGGTTTTCATCGGGTTCCTGTCGCTTGGGTGTCGAGGCACTGCCGGTGCGGAGTCGGTGCCGAAAGACTGTCCAGAGGTTGGCCCAGACTTGCTCACGCAGCTCTGGACTTCGCTGCTGACCACTTCCACTTCGCATACCGGTGCGGGGGTACACCATGGGAACTGGACGCAGTTGCTTGGCGGCATCGCGGTGAGTCCGATCTCAGAGCAGGTCCGGGCCACCGGGACCGG
>DATCQG010000105.1:0-4611 GCA_036569625.1 Dermatophilaceae bacterium
CTACACCGACCTTCTGACCACACCCGACTTCGTCACGGGCACTCTGCTGAACAGCCTGTTGTGGGTGCTCATAGTGCCTGCGGTCACGGTCGCCTTCGGGCTGGCCGTGGCCGTGCTGGCAGACCGGCTACAACCCCGGGCGGAGAAGTTCACCAAGTCGATCATCTTCCTGCCGATGGCGATCAGCCTGGTCGGTGCCTCCACGATCTGGAAGTTCGTCTACCAGGCAAGGCCCAAGGGCACGGGGCAGATCGGCATACTCAACGGGATCCTGGACAAGTTCGGGATCGACCCGGTTGCCTGGCTGCAGCTGAGCCAGGCACATGTGAACAGCCTGTTGCTCATGGTGGTACTGATCTGGTCGCAGGTCGGCTTCTCCATGGTGCTGTTGTCGGCTGCCGTCAAGGGTGTGCCGGAGGACACGATCGAGGCTGGGCGAATCGACGGAGCCAGTGAGAGACGGATCTTCTTCAACATTGTCGTGCCGCAGATCTGGGCGACCGTCATCACGGTGTTTATCACGGTGCTGATCGGCGTGATGAAGATGTTCGACATCGTCTATGTCTCGACCAATGGCAACTTCAACACCGACATCATCGGTGTGCGGTTCTTCACCGAGCTGTTCACCAACGGCAACAACGGTTACGCGGCGACCATCGTGGTCATGCTGATGATTGCCATCGTGCCGGTGATGGTCTACCAGGTGCGCCACTTCCGGTTGCAGGAGACCCAACGATGAGCGACGTCAGCCTCGATACACCCACCGCGTCCAAGCGTGTTGCTCGAAGGAAGGCGCCCCAGCAGGGCGCCATGCGAAATCGCGCCGGCTGGTTCGTCAAGATCACGATGGGCATCTTGTGCTTTCTCTGGATCATCCCCACTTTCGGTCTGCTGGTCACTTCCGTCCCGCCAGTCTGACGCGGCCAACACCAGCGGCTGGTGGACCGCCATCGCCAGCCCGTTCAAGGCCACGCAGTGGACCCTTCAGAACTACCACGACATCCTCTTCACCCCAGGCACCTCCGGAACCTCGATGGGCGTCGCGTTCATCAACAGCCTGGCGATTACCTTGCCGGCCACGATCATCCCGATCATGATCGCGGCCTTCGCGGCTTACAGCTTCACCTTCATGCAGTTCAGGGGCCGTGACACCCTGTTCATCGTCGTCGTCGGGCTCCTCATTGTCCCCAACCAGGTTGCGCTGGTGCCCTTGCTCCAGTTCTACGGAAGCATCGGGCTCACCGGGACCTTCCCGGCGGTCTGGCTCGCGCATACGGGCTTCGGGATGCCACTGGCCATCTATATCTTGCGCAACTACATGGCCACCCTGCCGATGTCGGTGATCGAGTCGGCCAAGATCGACGGAGCAAGCCACTTCGTGACCTTCTGGCGGCTGATCGTCCCGATGAGTGTCCCTGCCCTGGCAGCCTTCGCGATCTTTCAGTTCCTCTGGGTCTGGAACGATCTCCTGGTCGCGCTGATCTTCATCGGCCCGGGTGACAATGCGATGGTGACGGTCAATATGGCCAGCCTGCTGGGTTCAGAGGGACAGGGCTGGCAGCTGCTCACCGCAGGAGCCTTCGTGAGCATGGCGGTGCCGCTGCTTGTCTTCGTTTCCCTTCAGCGCTACTTCGTCCGCGGCATGACCTCGGGCGCCGTCAAGGGATGAGCGAACATCTGGCCCCGGCCACGGCGGCGAAAGCCCTCGAGGTCGGGGCACCGACGTTCATCCATCTGCGCTCGCCAACGTGTTCGCTGCTGCTCGACGTTGCCCCTGTGGGCCCTGCCGGGACCTCGCCGCTTCCGCGGATCGTCCACTGGGGACCGCCCCTGCACAAGGATGTGGACGCCGCTGCTCTGGTCCTGGCCATCTCACCTCCCATCCCGCATGCCGCACCTGACGACCCCATGCGGCGAGCCCTGCTCCCCATGCCGGTCGATGGATGGCGGCTGCGCCCCGGGCTACGTGGCGCCCGGGCTGACGGTACGGCCTGGTCACCGTTGTTCACCGTCGGTGCCGTCGACACGGACGTGGGCGATCTGGAGGAGGAGAGCCGTGGCGGGTGGGTGCTCGTCACGGCATCAGACGAGCGGACCGCGCTTCGGCTCCAGATCCGGCTGACCCTCCACCGCAGCGGTGTTCTCGAGCTCCAGCAGTCCCTGCGCAATGATGGAACTGAGGACTACCTCCTGGCCGAGCTGGCCGCTACGCTGCCGATTCCGGCCCGGGCTCTTGAGGTCCTCGACCTGACGGGGCGATGGTGCCGAGAGCACGTCCCCCAGAGACAGCACCTCAACATGGGTGCATGGAGCAGGGAGGGACGACGCGGACGTACCGGGCACGACTCGCCACTGGTATTGACGGCCGGGACGGCAGGTTTCGGGTTCGGTACCGGTGAGGTGTGGGGCGTTCATCTGGCGTGGTCGGGCGACTCCACGGTGTGGGCCGAGCGCAATCCCGTGGGCGTGAGCCAGGTCGGCGCGGCGGAGCTTCTCGCACCGGGGGAGGTGCGCCTCGCGCCCGGTGAGACCTATACAGCGCCTCGTGTGTACGCGGCATACAGCGAACGCGGACTGGACGGCATGAGCTCGGCCTTCCATGAGCTGGTCCGCAGCCGCCCCCATCACCCCAAGACCCCCCGCCCCGTCATCCTGAACACGTGGGAGGCCGTCTACTTCGACCATCGCCTGGACCGGCTCAGCGAGCTGGCGGACGCCGCGGCACGAATTGGCGTCGAGCGCTTCGTGCTGGATGACGGGTGGTTCGGCGGACGGCGCGACGACATGGCGGGACTGGGCGACTGGTACGTCTCGAAGGAGGTCTGGCCCGTCGGGCTTCGGCCGCTGATCGACCACGTGAAGTCGCTGGGGATGGACTTCGGTCTGTGGGTCGAGCCGGAGATGGTCAGCCCCGACTCGGAGCTCTTCCGCGCCCACCCCGACTGGATCCTGAGCGAACCCGGTCGTCTCCCGCCGACGTGGCGAAGCCAGCACGTGGTGGACCTGGCCAACCCGCTTGCCTTCGACTTCTTGTTGGAGCGGCTCGACACTCTGCTGTCCGATCACGACATCGCCTACCTGAAGTGGGACCACAACCGGGACCTCGTGGACGCCGGTCACGAAGGTCGGGCGGGCGTGCGGTTGCAGACCCTCGCGCTCTACCGGCTCCTGGATGAGCTCAGGGCTCGGCATCCACACGTCGAGATCGAGAGCTGCGCGTCCGGCGGCGGCCGGGTGGACCTCGGCATCCTCGAGCGCACGGACCGCGTCTGGCCCAGCGACACCATGGACGCCCTGGAACGACAGCACATCCAGCGGTGGACCCAGCTCCTCATCCCGCCCGAGCTGGTTGGCACGCACATCGGCTCGACGGTCTCGCACACGACCGGGCGTCACCACTCGCTGTCCTTCCGAGCGGCGACGGCGCTCTTCGGCCACTTGGGCATCGAGTGGGACCTGACCGCCATCACCTCGCAGGAGGCTGAGGACCTGGCTGGCGTCATCGCCTTCTACAAGCGGGTTCGTTCACTTCTGCACAATGGGCGAGTGGTGCGCGTGGACCACCCGGACGCGACGGTACAGGTCCACGGGGTAGTGGCGCATGACCGCTCGGAGGCTGTGTTTGCCTACGTCCAGCTCGCGTCGTCGCCGACCGAGGTGCCGCCACCGGTGCTGCTGAGCGGCCTGGAGCACGGACGCCGGTATCGCGTCGTGCCGGTGCCCCTCGCAGGCGGCCCGAGCGCGCAGGAGATCGCCTCGCCTCCGTGGGCTGAGGACGGCATCGTCCTGACCGGCGAGGTCCTCATGCGGGCCGGCCTGCAGATGCCGGTGCTCCACCCCGAGCAGGCGATGATCCTTCACCTCACGCACGCCTGATGGTGCTGACCCTGGCGACCCATTGGATCTGGGACTTCTGGCTGGCCGACACTGGCACGGAGTATCACCTGTTCTTCCTCAAGGCTCCGCGCATCGGCGACCCCGGCATGCGGCACTGGAACACCCGTGTAGGGCACGCTGTCTCCACCGACCTCGCGACCTGGCAGGTCCTTAGCGATGCCCTGGTGCCGAGCACCGAGCCGGCATTCGACGACCTCGCCACGTGGACCGGATCGTTGGTTCGTAGCGATGACGGCTCCTGGTGCATGTTCTACACAGGCCTGAGCCGGGCCGATGACGGCCAGGTTCAGCGTGTTGGCCTGGCCACCTCGGCGGACCTCCTGACCTGGCGCAAGCATGGCACCGATGTGCTGGTCAGCGCCGACCCCCGTTGGTACCACACGCTCGACGACTCAGGAGAGGTAGAAGCCTGGCGTGACCCCTGGCTCGTGCGTGACCCCGATGGTGTCGGCTGGCACATGCTCGTCACCGCTTCGGCGAGCGATGGCGAGGTGGGTGGCAGGGGCGTGCTGGGCCACGCGTGGTCATCTGATCTGCTCACGTGGCGAGTGCTGTCGCCCCTGAGCAGTACGGACTCGGGATTTGGCCAGCTCGAGGTGCCGCAGCTGGCCCTCGTGGACGGCGACCCGGTGCTGCTGTTCAGCTGTCTTGGCCCGCAGCTGTCTAGTGCACGTCGCGAGGCGGGTGAGCCGGGCGGGGTGTGGGGCCTGCGAC
>DATCQG010000106.1:0-10533 GCA_036569625.1 Dermatophilaceae bacterium
TGCCCTCGTGACCGACCCCATGCTGTGGTTCGCCAACCGCGGAACCGGTGTCGTGCTGCTGGTGCTGCTCACCCTCTCGACGATGCTCGGGGTGCTGTCGGGGGCCCGCATGACCACCGGTTTCTGGCCTCGGATGCTGTCCCAGGGCCTGCACCGCAACGTCTCACTGCTGGCCGTCTCAATGCTGGCCGCGCACGCTGCCACTGCCGTGGTCGACTCCTTCGTCGACATCCGCTGGTGGCATGCCTTCGTCCCGTTCGCCGGAACGTACAAGACGATCTGGCTGGGCTTCGGAGCCCTGGCCCTCGACCTCCTGGTCGCCGTCACGCTGACCAGCCTGTTTCGCCATCGGATGTCGCATCGCCCTTGGCGCGCCGTCCACCTGCTGGCCTACGCCGCCTGGGGTCTGGGACTCTTCCATGGGATGCAGATGGGCACCGACGCGGCCACCGTGTGGGGCACCGCCGTGAACGTCAGCTGTATCGGGGTGGTCTCCGTGGCCGTTCTGGCGCGCCTTGGCATGCTTGCCCGTTCGACGGCGGCGACCTCATGAGGGCGCCCGTCACCACCCACGTCGCCGTGCGCAACGACGTGGGGCTGACCCCCTATGTGTCGCAAGGTCCTGCACTGCTTGCTGGCATCGCCGAGGGCCCAAGCCTCGCCGCCCACCGCCACCGCCTCGGGCCGGCTCCCACTCCGAGCACCGACGAGCTTGTCGAGATGGCCCGCGCCGTAGACCTCCGCGGACGCGGAGGTGCGGGATTCCCTTTTGCGATCAAGCTGTCCACCGCCGCACGTCGTAAGGCCGTCGTCGTCGTCAACGCGTCGGAGGGCGAGCCCGCAAGCCACAAGGACGCGGCGCTGATCACCTGCTCACCGCACCTCGTCCTGGACGGCGCTGCTGCCGTGGCCCATGCGCTGCGCACCCGTGACGTGCACATCGCCGTACCGTCCGAGTTCCCCGCGATCCGGCTCGTCCTGGAGAAGGCGCTGTATGAGCGCGCCGAGGCTGGCGAGCGCCTCCACGTACGGTTGCACGACGCAGCCCCGCGGTTCGTTGCCGGTCAGGCACAGGCCGTTCTGCAGCTCCTGGCCGGGCGCGAGAACCTGCCCGTCACGGCGTGGCAGCCAGAAGCCGTCAGCGGGCACCGCGGTCGACCCACGCTGCTGTCCAACGCGGAGACCTTCGCTCAGATCGGGCACCTGGCCGGGGTTGGCCCGAAGCGCTACGCCGCCCATGGCACCGTCGTCGAGCCGGGCACCACGTTGTTGACCCTTCGCGGCGACGGCATGGACCCGCAGGTGCGCGAGGTGGCCTATGGCACGCCGCTGGAAGAGGTCCTGGACGAGGCCGAGATGTTGCGCCCGCTGCTGCTCGGTGGGTACCACGGCACCTGGCTAACGCCGGCGCAGCTGCGCGGGTTGACCGTGTCCCGCAACGACATCGCGGCAGCCGGGGCAACCCTGGGCGCTGGAGTGATGCTACCTCTGGCGGACGGCTGGTGCCCGCTCGTGCGCACCGCAGCGTTGGTCGACTACCTGGCCGGACAGAGCGCCGGCCGGTGTGGTCCATGCCTGAACGGCCTGCCAGCGATGGCCGAGGCACTGCGGTCCCTGGTGCATGGTGGCGGTCCGGTTCGTCGGGTGGAGGAGCTCTGCGGGCTGGTGGTACGACGCGGTGCCTGCGCGCATCCCGACGGCACGGCCCGTCTCGTCACCTCGATGCTCCAACGCTTTCCCGAGGAGGTCGACTCCCACTCCCTGGGCACCTGTCGCAGCAGTCGAGAGGGGGCGCTCGTATGAGCGAGCGCCAGCTACGGGTGGACTGGCCAGCCTGCAAGGCCCACGGTCTCTGCGCCGAGCTCCTGCCTGAGGTCGTCAGCCTCGACGAGTGGGGCTATCCGATCGTGCATGAGCCCGTGACGGGTGACGTGCTGGCGATGGCGAAACGCACTGTCAAGGCCTGCCCCACGCTCGCCCTGCGGCTCACCCAGCCGCCCCCGCGCCACAGCTGAGCCTGGTACGACGGCAGGCAACCGACACGGCGACATGGATCAGGATCGGTCCAGTCAGTCGAGATCCCGGTAGGCAGGTGCCGCCCCGTTCCTCGCGTCGCCGATGCGATGCACGCGCAGGGCATTGGTCGAACCCGGTATGCCGGGGGGCGAGCCGGCGACGATGACCACCAGGTCGCCGTTGGTACAGCGACCATTCTCCAGAAGGGACTCATCGACCTGCATCGCCATCTGGTCGGTGTGCTTGGCAATCGGGACCAGATAGGTTTCGATACCCCAGGTGAGCGACAGCTGCGAGCGCGTCGCCTGCGTGGGGGTGAACGCCAGCATCGGCAGCTTGGAGCGGAGCCGGGAAAGCCGCTTGGCCGTCTCCCCCGATTGGGTGAACGTGACGAGGTACTTGACCCCCAACAGCTCCCCGATCTCTGCGGCCGCGGCCGTCACTGCTCCGCCCACGGTGTGCGGACGGGTGCCGAGACCCGGAACGCGTTCGAGGCCGTGCTCCTCGGTGCTCTCGATGATCCGCGCCATCGTGGTCACTGCCTCGATCGGCCACTTGCCGACGCTTGTCTCCCCGGACAGCATGATCGCGTCGGCACCGTCCAGGACCGCGTTCGCGCAGTCGCTCACCTCTGCGCGGGTCGGCCGGGGGCTCTCGATCATCGAGTCGAGCACCTGCGTGGCCACGATGACCGGCTTGGCGTTGCGCCGCGCGATCTCGATAGCGAGCTTCTGAACAAGTGGAACCTCCTCGAACGGGAGCTCTACGCCAAGGTCGCCACGCGCCACCATCACGGCGTCAAAGGCCTTGATGATCGCCCTGAGGTTCTTGACGGCTTGTGGCTTCTCGATCTTGGCGATCACGGGCAGGCGAACGCCCTCTTCGTCCATGATCTCGTGAACCCGCTGGATGTCAGAGGCGTCGCGCACGAACGACAGTGCGACGAAGTCCGCTCGCAGCCGCAGCGCCCAGCGCAGGTCCGCCTCATCCTTGGCCGACAGTGCGGGCACGCTCACGGCGACTCCGGGCAGGTTGATGCCCTTGTTGTCGGAGACGAACCCGCCCTCGACCACCTCGGTGACGACGTCGGTATCGGTGACCTCGAGGGCCACCAGGGCAACCTTGCCATCATCGATCAGCAACCGGTCGCCCGGCTCTACATCCCCTGGCAGTCCCATGTACGTGGTGGACACGCCGTCCTGGCCGCCGGGGATGTCATCGACCGTGATCGTGAAGCGTGCGCCCTTCACCAGCAGAACCGGACCTTTCGGAAATCGACCGGTGCGGATCTTGGGGCCCTGCAGGTCGACGAGCACGCCAACCGCTCTGCCCAGCTCATCGCTGGCCTTGCGCACCTCGTGATAGACCGCTTCGTGGTCCTCGTAGCTCCCGTGCGAGAGGTTGAGCCGGGCGACGTCCATGCCTGCGGCGACCAAGGCCCGCACGCCCCCGGGCGACGATGTTGCAGGGCCAAAGGTGCAAACGATCTTTGCTCGACGCATGACATCAATCCTATTTGTGCATCGGTCAGGAGGTGAGGCCGTAGATGATCGATCTCAGACCGTGAGCGGCCGGTCCGTAGGGTTGATCGGGCGCGGAAGTGCCGAGGCTCGGGCCGTGAGGTAGGCATCCACGCCGGCGGCGGCCGAGCGGCCCTCGGCGATGGCCCACACGATCAACGACTGGCCGCGGCCGGCGTCTCCGGCGACGAAGACACCCGGCACAGATGTCATGAAAGCCTTGTCCCGCTTGATGTTCGAGCGTTCGTCCAGCTCGACGCCAAGCTGGGCTACCACACCGTTGGTCTCGGGTCCAAGGAAGCCCATTGCCAGCAGGACGAGCTGCGCCGGAACTTCGCGTTCGGTCCCCTCGACCTCCGCGAAGCCCTTGTCGCCAGGCTCGACCTCGACAAGACGTAAGGCCCGAACACGGCCGTGCTCGTCGCCCAGGACCTCCTTCGTGTTCACCGCGTAGACGCGCTCTCCACCCTCCTCGTGTGCGGCCGCGATGCGGAAGAGCATGGGGTACGTCGGCCACGGCTGGTTCGCAGGGCGGTCTTCACCGGGGCGAGGCAGGATCTCGAGGGAGGTCACGGATCTCGCGCCTTGACGGAGCGCGGTTCCGATGCAGTCCGCTCCGGTGTCGCCACCGCCGATGACGATGACGTCCTTGCCAGTGGCAACGACCTGGTTCTCGACCACTTCGCCGAGGGCGGCACGGTTGGAGGGGGGGAGGAACTCCATGGCCTGCATGACACCGTCCAGCTCCCGCCCGGGGACAGACAGGTCACGTGGAACCGTGGCGCCGATGGCCAGGACGACGGCGTCGTAACGCTCACGCAGCTGTTTGCCGGTCAGGTCACCACCGACGTCGACACCGTTTCGGAACCGTGTGCCCTCGGCCTCCATCTGAGCCAGGCGGCGGTCCAGGACGGACTTCTCCATCTTGAACTCCGGTATGCCGTAGCGCATCAGGCCACCCGCCTTGTCGGCGCGCTCGAAGACGGCGACCGTGTGCCCCGCCCTCGTCAGCTGCTGGGCAACAGCCAGACCTGCGGGCCCGGACCCGACGACCGCCACGGTCTTGCCGGTCAGCCGGTCCGGCGCCTGGGGCGTCACCGCTCCCGCATCGAAGGCGCGCTCGATCGTCGTGACCTCGATCTGCTTGATCGTCACGGCAGGCTGGTTGATACCGAGCACACAGGCCGTCTCACACGGTGCCGGACACAGCCGACCGGTGAACTCCGGGAAGTTGTTCGTGGCGTGAAGTCGCTCGATCGCCTCACGCCAGGATCCCTTCCACGCCAGGTCGTTCCACTCCGGGATGAGGTTCCCGAGCGGGCAACCGTTGTGGCAGAACGGAATACCGCAGTCCATGCATCGTCCAGCCTGCTTCTGCAGCTGGCCGACCTCCTGCTGCTCGTAGACCTCGCGCCAGTCCATCAAGCGCACCGACACGGGACGGCGCTTCGGGAGGTCGCGCTCCCGGGTCGAGAGGAACCCCTGGGGATCAGCCACGCGAAGCCTCCATGATCCGCTCCCAGACCTGGGCGCCGTTGAGGTCCAGTCCCTCGGCCTGCGCCGTGGCGCGAACGTCAAGGACGCGCTGATAGTCGCGCGGAAGCACGAGAGTGAACCGGCTCTTCACGTTGTCCCAGTCGGCGAGCAGCCTTCCGGCGACTGCGGACTCGGTCCACTGACGATGCTTGGTCAACAGCTCGTGCACGATCTCCACGTCTCCCTCACGCAGTGCCATGAGGTCGACGAGATCGCCGTTGACCCGGTCCTCGCGCAGATCAAGGACATAAGCAACTCCACCGGACATCCCCGCAGCGAAGTTGCGGCCGGTCGGTCCCAGCACCAGCACAGTGCCGCCGGTCATGTACTCGCAACCGTGGTCACCCAGCCCTTCGACAACTGCGGTGGCACCGGAGTTGCGCACACAGAACCGCTCGCCCACCTGACCCCGCAGGAACACCTCGCCGCTGGTGGCCCCATAGGCGATCACGTTGCCGGCGATGACATTCTGCTCTGCCGGGAGCGAGGCCGAACGGTCCGGTCGAACCACCACCCGGCCACCGGAAAGTCCCTTGGCCACATAGTCGTTCGCGTCGCCGTACAGCCGCAGCGTGATGCCGGCGGGGAGGAATGCGCCCAGGGACTGGCCTGCCGAGCCCGACAAGGTGATGTCGATCGTCTCGTCCGGCAGACCGTGGGGGTAGGCCTTGGTCACCTCGTGGCCGAGCATCGTGCCCACCGTGCGGTTGACGTTGCGGATCGGGAGCTCGATGCGCACAGGAGTCTTGTCCCGCAGGGCATCCTGGCTCATCTCGATCAGCCTGTGGTCGAGGGCTTTTTCGAGTCCGTGGGCCTGGCCGACGGTGTTGCGCCGGGGTGCACCATCAACCGACTTGACCTCGGTCAGGATCGGGGCGAGGTCGAGCCCACTGGCCTTCCAGTGCTGGACAGCGGCTGCGACCTCGAGCAGCGAAGCCTCGCCGATGGCTTCCTCGATGGAGCGCAGGCCAAGAGCAGCCAGGTGCTCGCGAACCTCCTGGGCGATGTACTCGAAGAAGGTCTCGACGAACTCCGGCTTCCCGGAGAACCGGGAACGCAGCTCGGGGTTCTGTGTCGCAATGCCCACCGGGCAGGTGTCCAGGTGACAGACGCGCATCATGACGCAGCCGCTCACCACCAACGGAGCAGTGGCGAAGCCGAACTCCTCGGCGCCGAGAAGCGCCGCGACGACAACGTCCCGTCCGGTCTTGAGCTGGCCGTCAACCTGGACCACGATCCGCTCGCGTAGACCGTTGAGCACCAGCGTCTGCTGGGTCTCGGCAAGTCCCAGCTCCCATGGCGCACCAGCGTGCTTGAGCGAGGTGAGCGGCGAAGCACCCGTGCCACCGTCATGCCCCGAGATGAGCACTACGTCGGCGTGTGCCTTGCTGACGCCTGCGGCGACCGTTCCCACACCAACCTCGGACACGAGCTTGACGTGCACCCGCGCCTCGGGGTTGGCGTTCTTGAGGTCATGGATCAGCTGAGCCAGGTCCTCGATGGAGTAGATGTCGTGGTGCGGGGGCGGCGAGATCAGCCCTACGCCGGGGGTTGAGTGACGCGTCTTGGCCACCCACGGGTAGACCTTGTGGCCGGGGAGCTGACCGCCCTCGCCCGGCTTGGCGCCCTGTGCCATCTTGATCTGGATGTCATCGGCCTGGGTGAGATAAAGGGAGGTGACTCCGAAGCGACCGGAAGCGACCTGCTTCACGGCCGAGCGTCGGATCGGGTCCAGCAGACGGTCCTCGTCCTCACCGCCCTCCCCCGTGTTCGAGCGGCCGCCCAGGCGGTTCATGGCCACAGCGAGGGTCTCGTGGGCCTCCTGGCTGATCGACCCGTAGCTCATCGCCCCGGTGTTGAAACGGGCCACGATTGCGCTGATCGGCTCGACCTCGTCGATGGGCACCGCCGTGCGGCCGGCCGCGAACTGGAACAGGCCGCGAAGCGTCATCAGCCGCTCCGACTGCTCGTCCACGCGTGCGGTGTACTGCTTGAAGACGTCATAGCGGCGGGCTCGGGTCGAGTGCTGCAGACGAAAGACCGTGTCCGGGTCGAAGAGATGGGGCTCGCCCTCGCGGCGCCATTGGTACTCCCCGCCCACGTCCAGCTTGCGGTGCGGAAGACGAACCCCGTCCAGCGGGTATGCCGTGGCGTGGCGCGCTGCCACCTCACCAGCAACGACGTCCAGGCCGATACCGCCCAGCTGCGAGATGGTTCCGGTGAAGTAGGAGTCGATCAGCTCCTGGGATAGCCCGATGGCCTCGAAGACCTGTGCGCCGCGATAGGACGCCACGGTCGAGATGCCCATCTTGGACATGACCTTGAGAACGCCCTTGCCCAGTGCCTTGATCAGGTTCTTGACCGCCTTTTCGGCGCTCACACCGGTGAGGGCGCCCGAACGAACGAGATCCTCCACCGATTCCATTGCCAGATAGGGGTTGACGGCCGCAGCGCCGTAGCCGATGAGGAGCGCCACATGATGAACCTCACGGACGTCCCCGGCCTCGACGAGCAACCCGACCCGGGTGCGCGTCTTCTCGCGAATCAGGTGATGGTGCACTGCCGACGTGAGCAGAAGCGTCGGGATGGGGGCGAGATCGCGGCTCGAGTCACGGTCGGACAGCACGACGAAGCGGGCGCCCGCGTCCAACGCCCGGGAAACCTCGACAAAGATCGCCTCGAGGCGTGCCTTCATCGCGACGGACCCACCGTGAACGTCGTACAGGCCCTTCACCACGTAGGTGGCGTAGCCGGGGAGGTTGCCGTCCGCGTTGATGTGGACGATCTTGGCCAGCTCGTCGTTGTCCAGAACGGGGAACGGCAGGACCACCTGTCTGGCGGAGGCCGGGCCGACGGACAGGGCGTTGCCCTCGGGACCGATCACGGTGCCCAGCGAGGTGACCAGCTCTTCGCGGATGGCGTCCAGCGGTGGGTTCGTCACCTGGGCGAAAAGCTGGGTGAAGTAGTCGAAGATGAGGCGGGGACGCTCGGACAGCACCGCGATCGGGCTGTCGGTGCCCATCGAGCCCAACGCCTCTCCCCCGGTCTTGGCCATGGGACTCACCAGGATTCGCAGCTCTTCC
The DNA here is from genome assembly GCA_036569625.1 of Dermatophilaceae bacterium. Classification (GTDB taxonomy): domain Bacteria; phylum Actinomycetota; class Actinomycetes; order Actinomycetales; family Dermatophilaceae; genus UBA4719. The sequence goes on from DATCQG010000106.1 coordinate 8,156, forward strand.
TGGGTGTAGCCGAACGTCTGCTGACGACGGGCGACCGACGCCGGTGTGTGCACGATGTGCTCCCGCTCGGGCAGGTCCTCAAGGTTCATCAGGCCAGCGTGGAGCCAGTCGTCGTAGGGATTCTCAGCTGCGAGTGAGGACTTGACCTCATCGTCGCTGACGATGCGGCCGTGCTCGGTGTCGACGAGGAACATGCGACCTGGCTGGAGCCGGCCCTTGCGCACCACGCGTCCGGGCTCGAGGTCGAGGACGCCGGTCTCGGAGGCGAGGACCACGAGGCCATCGTCGGTGACCCAGTAACGACCTGGACGTAGGCCGTTGCGGTCCAGGACGGCCCCGATGACGGCCCCGTCGGTGAAGGTCACGCAGGCCGGCCCGTCCCACGGCTCCATGAACGAGGAGTGGAACTCGTAGAAGGCCCTGCGCGCCGGGTCCATCTCGGTGTGGTTCTCCCACGCCTCCGGGATCATCATGAGGACCGCGTGAGGCAGGGATCGACCACCGAGGTGCAACAGCTCCAGGACCTCGTCGAAGGACGCCGAGTCCGAGACCCCCGTGGTGCAGATCGGGAAGAGGCGCTGCAGGTCACCAGGAATCAGGTCGCTCGCGAGCTGGCTCTCGCGCGCCTGCATCCAGTTGCGGTTGCCCTTGACCGTGTTGATCTCGCCGTTGTGGGCGATCAGCCGGTAGGGGTGGGCCAACGGCCAGGACGGGAAGGTGTTGGTCGAGAAGCGTGAGTGGACCAACGCCAGCTCGGTCACGAACCGATGGTCGGACAGGTCGGGGAAGAAGGGCTCGAGCTGGTCGGTGGTGAGCATGCCCTTGTAGACCATGGTGCGCGCCGACAGGGATGGGAAGTACACGGCGGCCTCATGCTCGGCACGCTTTCGCAGGCAGAAGGCCAGCCGCTCCAGGCCCAGACCCACCTCGTGGCAGCCGGACGCGCTCACGAAGAGCTGGCGGAAGAACGGCATACAGGCCCGGGCGGTCTCACCGACCAGGTCGGCGGCGATCGGCAGGTCGCGCCAGCCAAGGACGGTCAGGCCCTCCTCCGTGGCGATGGCAGAGATCGTCGCCTCGGCGATGAACCGCTCCTCTGCGTCGGCCGGCAAGAACGCGATGCCCGCGGCGTAGGCGCCCTGGGGGGGCAGCTCGAAACCCACCACGGCGCGCAGGAAGGCGTCCGGGATCTCGGTGAGGATGCCGGCTCCGTCACCGACCGTAGGGTCTGCGCCGGTCGCACCGCGATGCTCGAGGTTGCGCAGCGCGGTCAGCGCGTGGTCGATGATGTCGTGCCCGGCACTGCCGCGCATGGTCGCGATGAACGCGACGCCGCAGGCATCGTGCTCGAGCTCGGAGTTGTACAAACCCTGGTTCCGCGGCTGAGCGGAAAAAAGCGAAGACAAGATTCGACACCGTCCTTGACGTCTCGACAAGCAGCCCGGGAACCAGGCGTGGACGGCACTGGCCAGCGTGGTCAACGAAGGATACCGGAAAGCCGGCCATCCTGACAGGCGGGACAGCTCAGTCCAGATGCTGAGATGGGGAAGGGTCGTCGGCAGGAGATCCGGGTTCCCCGCTGACCTCGCCGATGATATCCCCTTCGGCGGCATGGCCTCGCACACCCAGGCGCCAGAACGCGAATGCGGAGCCGGCGAAGACGGCCGCCGACGTCCAGACGTTGAGGCGAAGCCCGAGGATGTGGTTGGCGGCATCGGTCCGCATCGTCTCGATGACCAACCGACCAAGGGTGTAGAGCATCCCGTAGAGCGCGAAGACCTGGCCCTTTGCCAGGCTGAGCCGACGGTCGGCGAGCACCAGGACCAGGGCAACGAGCAGACACCACAACGACTCGTACAGGAACGTCGGCTGGAAGGTGCCAAGGATGGTCGTCGTGCCGCCCGGGCAGGTCGTCGCACCCCCGGCACTCTGGTCCCAGCAGTGGATCTGCAGACCCCATGGCTCGCTGGTCCTGGCTCCGTACAGCTCGTTGTTGAAGTAGTTGCCCCAACGGCCGATCGCCTGGGCGAGGACCACGCCCGGCGCCGCTGCGTCGGCGTAGTCCAGGAATCGCACTCCACTTCGACGACAACCGATCCAGGCACCCAGGCTGCCGAGCGCAACGGCTCCCCAGATGCCGAGGCCGCCTTCCCAGATCTTGAACGCGTTGAGGGGATGCCCGCCCGCGCCGAAGTACGCCTGAGGGCTGGATATCACGTGGTAGAGCCGCCCGCCCACGATCCCGAACGGCACGGCCCAGGTCGCCACATCCAGCGCCTGACCGGGCTTGCCGCCCCGTGCGGCGAGCCGCCGCTGGGCGATCCAGACCGCCACCACGATTCCCACAAGGATGCACAGGGCATAGGCCCTGACGGGGA
>DATCQG010000107.1:0-3823 GCA_036569625.1 Dermatophilaceae bacterium
CCGCACAGCGGCCGGGACCTCGTGCGCCGCGTGCCACAAGAGCACCTACTGCGAGAACTGCCACCAGAGTGGCGCGATCAAGGTCAATCACACATCGATGCTCTACAACCACGCCAGCGCCATCACCAGCGCCGGTGGAACCCAGGCCTGCGCGTACTGCCACCTGCCGGTCTACTGCGCAAAGTGCCACAAGGGACCTGTCCTGGACCCGAACGCACCGCCACCAGGAACGCCTGTCGCCGTCAAGCCAAGGCCAGTGACATGACGATCTCCCGGACGCCACCGGCGGATGTCGCCGAGGAGTGGTTAACCATCCACGAGGCGTGTGCGCTGATCGGCGTCTCCCCCGCCACGCTGCGCCGCTGGAGTGCAGCAGGTGACGTCCAGGCGTTCACGACGCCCGGTGGTCACCGCCGGTTCGCCCGCTCGACGATCCTGGGCCTCCTGCCCACGACCCGCCGTCAGCGTCCCACCCTGGAACGCCTCGGCGAGACGGCCGAGCACATGACCCGCGTCTATCGTCGCCATCTGGCGCAGGCCTGCACCGGGCTGAGCTGGCTCGACGGGCTCACCGAGGACGAGCTCACGCCGCTTCGCGATCATGGCCGACGGATCGCGGGATCGCTTCTGGAGTTCATCGACGGGGCGACCGTGCAGGACCGTCAGAAGGCGATCGGCAACGCCATGGTCGCCGCCACGGAATACGGCCGGCTCGCCGCCCGAGGATCCGCCGAGATCGGCGAGACGGTCGAGGCCTTCCTTCGCTTCCGGATGCTCTTCCTGGGCGAGCTCGCCCAGGTGTCCCGACGCCGCGGACTGGACACCGCCGAGGCCACCCACCTGCTTGTCACCGCGACTCAAGCCATCGACCAGCTCTTGGTGGCCTTGATGAGCGGGCACGAAACCGAGATTGCCGAGATCGCATCAGCTAGGGGTAACGCGTGATCACCATGTCGCAACCGTCCGCCGTATTGGCACCTGTTGTTGTCGATGCACCGCCTCCCACCGTCGTGGCCCTCATCGCCCACGCGCGAGGGGTCCCCAGCATTGCGCGCGAGGCGTTTGCCGCCGAGTGCGACGCCCTCCAGGGCAACGACGCCGTGGTGATCGTGCACACGTGCCACCGGGTCGAGCTGTATGTCGCCCTCGAGTCGTTCGGGGACGGCGAGCTTCCCAAGCTGCCACCGCGCGGGCTGCGACTCGAGGACGCCGCGGCCGTCCGCCACCTCATCCGCGTCACCTGTGGCCTCGAGAGCGCAGTCCTTGGCGAGGACCAGGTTCTCCACCAGGTCCGCACCACGTACGCCGCGCGCCGCGCCTCACAGCCGCTGGACCCGGCACTCGGCCGGCTCTTCCAGGTCGCACTGAATGCCGGACGCCGCGCGCACGGTTGGTTCGGCGGGTCCAAGCGGTCGCTGGGCGACGCGGCGCTGGACGAGATCGAGCGCAGGACCGGGACCCTGGTCAACCAGCCAATCCTCATCGTCGGGGCTGGCAGCATGGGACGGCTCACCGCCCAGGCAGCAATCCGGCGCGGAGCCCGGGTCATCATCACGTCACGAACCGCAGAGCGAGCCGCATCTCTTGCCCACGACGTCGAGGGACAGGCGCTCGACTATGCCGTCGACGGAACGATTCCGCCGGTCGTGGGAGCGATCGTCGCACTGTCCGGCCCCTGGCAGATCGGGGCGCTCGACGCCCGCAGTCTGGTGGAAGGCGGAACAACCGTCGTCGACCTCTCGTCGCCGCCGGCCCTCCCGGACGCCCTGCAGGCCGCGCTCGGCGAGCGCTTCGTCTCCATCGACGACCTCGCCTGGGGACCGCAGGTCGAGCTGCCGGGTGCTCTTCGCAGCCGCCTTGAGCAGCTCGTGGCCGGGTCCGGCCGGGAGTACTGCAAGTGGCTCCTGGCGCGCGACTCGCTCCCCGCCATACAGGCCATGTCTGAGGCGGCCGAAGGGCGTCGACGCAGTGAGCTCGAGTGGCTGCTGCGGCGACTTCCTAACCTGTCCGACGAGGAGCAGGCTCTCGTCGACCAGATGAGCCACCGGCTCGTGGCCGGGATCCTGCACGCACCACGGTCCAGGCTTCGGCTCGACGACAGCGGTGACCTCGGTCGCGCAGCCCGGGAGCTGTTCGGGATATGACCACCCGCGCCGTCAAGCCGCAGAGCCGCGAAGCCAAGCAGCTCATCACGATCCCTGTTGCGGGTATGACGTGCGTGTCCTGTGAGAAACGAATCACCAAGGCTCTGACCAAGCTGCCCGGCGTCGTCTCGGCGAGCGCCTCCGCGCGCAAGGGCAGCGCCAGCCTGATCATCACCAGCGAGGCCAGCCGGACGTCGATCGACAAGGCAATCGTCGCCACCGGCTATCGGGTTGGCGGCTCGCCATGGTTCAACCGCGACCTCGATGTATGGCGAAGTGCTTTGCTGGCAACGGTTTTCGTCGCTGGCCTCGTCTGGCTGATCGGCGCTGGCGACCTCGCCGGGCGGTTCGGCGATCTGAGCAAGGGCGGTCTGCTGCTCGTTCTCGCGCTCGGCCTGGCCGCCGGGGCATCGACGTGCATGGCGATGGTCGGCGGCATCATTCTCGCCATCTCGGCCAGTGCTGCTGGGCGCTCCCCAGCCAAGGGCACATCGGCCGCCCGGAGCGCGGCTTTGCGGGTCAACCTCATCTTCCAGGCTGGTCGCATCGGCGGTTTCGGACTGCTCGGCGTGGCCCTTGGCGCTCTCGGGAAGAGGGCGGCGATGCCACAGTCTGTAACCGTGGCACTGATGATTGCCGTGGCCGTCACGATGCTGCTGGTCGGGCTGCGGCTCACGGAGCTGTCACCTCGGGTGGCCGGATGGTCGCCGACGATCCCTGCTTCGGTCGGCGACCGGCTGGGTCTCACCGGAGGCGCCCCGGCCCGACGAACCGCAGGGGTGGTGCTCGCCGGAGCGGCGACCTTCTTCCTGCCGTGCGGCTTCACCCAGGCCGTGCAGCTCTACGCGTTCTCCACCGGATCGCCAACGTCCGCCGGGGTCATCATGGCCACCTTCGCCATCGGCACCTCCCCCGCCCTTCTGGCCCTTGCGGGCGCGCCCACTCTGATCACCGGCCCCCGTAGGACGGCCGTGCTGCGCGCCCTGGGCGTCGTCGTCGTCGGCTTCGCGGTGATCAATGCGAGCTCGGCCCTGCGCCTGGCCGGTGTCGAGCTCTCGGTCCCGTCCCGCTCGACGCAAGCGGCCAGCGCCAGCGCGAGCGCCAACGTCACAGTCACACCGGTCGACCAGACGATCACCAGCTCGCAGGACGGGGACGGCTACCACCCCGACGAGACCGTGGTCTACGCCGGACGACCCACCCACTGGGTCGTGACATCGACCGCGCCGTTCTCCTGCGCATCCAGCCTTGGCTCCCAGGACCTGGGGTTCCAGGGAGTGCTCAAAGAGGGCCGCAACGTCATCGAGCTGCCGGCACTGGCGACTGGCACCTACAAGTACAGCTGCAGCATGGGCATGTACACCGGTCGTATCGTGGTCATCGATCCACCGAAGGCAACCAGCTGAAACAGCGCGGCCCCGCAGTGGACGGTTCACAGTTGCAAGCCTCAACAAGTAGGAGACGCGCATGCGTGCGGTAGTGGTCCATGAGCATGGCGGCCCCGAGGTACTGATCGCTGAGGAGCTGCCCACCCCCCAGCCCGGACCTGGTCAGCTGCGCGTCGACGTGGCGGCGGCAGGAGTCAACTTCATCGACGTCTACTACCGCACCGGCGCCTACCAGTTCCCCACGCCGTTCATCGTCGGCTCCGAGGGCGCCGGGGTCGTGAGCGCGGTCGG
>DATCQG010000108.1:0-1692 GCA_036569625.1 Dermatophilaceae bacterium
GGTCCGGTCAGGGTCGACCCTGACCGGACCCTGAAACTGACCCTGAACTTGGCCCAAGAGCTTCGCGACTGCGAACGGCGGTGCCAGCATGGAGTCATGACCAACCCGACACAGGCAAAGTGACAAAGGGAAGACCATGACTCAGCCTGAACACCCGCAAGACGAACCCGCCATGCCACAGCAGCCGTACGGCGAACAGCCGCCGTACTCCGCGCCGCCGCCTCCACCTGGCCAGGCCCCGGCGTACGGTTATCCGCCGCAAGCACCGGTCTCTCCGAGCGACGCCCGTATGTGGTCGATCTTCGCCCACCTGGGCGGCACGTTCCTGTCTTTCTTTGTGCCGCTGGTGATCTACCTGGTCTTCAAGGATCGGGACCCCTTCGTGCGCCGCCACTCCGCTCAGGCGCTGAACTTCCACATCACGCTCTTCATCGTCTACGTCGTCTCGGTCCCGCTCATCTTGATCATCGTCGGCATCTTCACGATCATCGCCGCCGCAATATGCGCAGTGGTGTTCACCGTCATCGCGGCTCTCGCAGCGAACGACGGGCGCGAGTACACCTACCCCCTCGCGATTCGCTTCGTTAGCTAGAACCCGAGCAGACGCCGCACCACGGTGTCGGCCAGAAGGCGGCCGCGCAGGGTCAGGACGACCCGGCCCGGCCGCAGTGCGCTCGGCCCGTCGACCAGGCCCGCCGCGATCAGACCAGCCAGCGCCGACCTTCCGTCAGGGCGCAGGTCCTCGACAGGCAGTCCGTCCGCCAACCGCACCCCGAGCAGCACCCGCTCGTCGTACCGCTGATCGTCTGTGAGCAGCTCACGACCGGCTGCTGGCGAAGCCCCGCTGTTTAGCCTGGTAGCGAAGGCGTTGGGGTGCTTGACGTTCCACCATCGAACGCCACCGACATGACTGTGCGCTCCGGGGCCCACGCCCCACCAGTCGCCGTCGGTCCAGTAACCCTCGTTGTGCCTGCACCGGTCAGCCGCGCTACGCGCCCAGTTGCTCACCTCGTACCAGTCATAGCCGGCGGCGCTCAGGGTCTGGTCGGCGAGCTCGTACTTGGTGGCCTCGTCGTCATCATCGGGCGGGGGCACCTGGCCGCGGCGGACCTGGGCGCCCAGCTTGGTGCCCTCCTCGACGACCAGGGCGTAGGCCGAGATGTGGTCCGGCTCAAGGTCGATGGCAGCGTCCAGGCTCGTGCGCCAGTCCGACAGCGACTCCCCCGGCGTCCCATAGATCAGGTCGACGCTGACCTTGAGGCCGACGGACTTTGCCGCCTGCACCGCCCTGGTCACGTTGACCGGGTCGTGGGTGCGTTCCAGCGTCGCCAGGACGTGCGGCACTGCAGACTGCATGCCCATGCTGATCCGGTTGAAGCCGCCAGCAGCCAATGCCTCCAACGACTTCGGGGTGATCGAGTCCGGGTTGGCCTCGGTGGTCACCTCAGCGCCGCGGGCCAGGCCAAACCGGGTCCGGATGCCATCCAGCACCCTCACAAGGTCGCTCGGCTCCAACATGGTCGGGGTGCCTCCCCCGAAGAAGACGGTCTTGACCGGCGGAGCTGTGGGGCCCAGCACCCGCCTAGCAAGGTCCAGCTCGCTCAGGGCGGCGTCGGCATAGGTCCCAAGGCTGGCACCGTCCACGCCCAGCTCCGTGAGCGTGTATGTGTTGAAGTCGCAGTAGCCGCAACG
>DATCQG010000109.1:0-2550 GCA_036569625.1 Dermatophilaceae bacterium
CCACGCGCCTCCATCGCCACCGCCATCCGCCCGGCCTGGCGCAGCGTCTGGATAAGAAGGCCAAAGGTCAATGCCGCGACATGACGCCCGCGGTCCAGGGGCGAACGCCCCGGGCCCAGACCCCGCACTCGTCGGACGCGAGCGAGCTGGTCCCACTGCTCACCCAGACTCTCGAAGCGATGCAGCGCCGCTACGGCTGCGACGACAGGACGGGCGGGGAGCCGTAGCCGTTGGGCCAGGTGATCGCCCAACGCCGAGGGGTCGATCCGTGACGCGAGCAGCACGCCGGGCAGCACGAAGAAGGCGACCCGAAGTCCGGCAAGCGCACCGGTGGAAACTTCGCGCCCAGGGCTGAGCAACCAGTTCGATAAGCTGACGGATGCCACGGCGAACAGACCCGGAGCCAGCCTGCGCCAGCGAGGTCGGCCGATGCCCAGCACGACTGGGGCCATCGCGATCTCGACGCCGAAGGCAATCAAGGCCGTATGCAGGTCCGAGATGAACGGCGCGCCGAGGACCAGGACGATCGAGGCCAGAAGCAACGAGAGCGGCCCTGACCGGCCAGCGAGCCCCGGCCACCGGGGCCCGAATCTTTCGGATCGACCGCCGATCGGCGCAGATCGGCCATCGGCCGGAGGCCTCGTGTTCAGCAGGCTCAGAGGTGCAACTGGCGTGCCCGGTGGCGCAGCCGGAGTGCCTGCTGGCGGAGCCGGAGTGCCTGCTGGCGGAGCCGGCGTGCCCAGGGACGAAGCTGGTACGCCCAAGCTCGAGGCAGTTCCCGGCTCGAGCCCTGGGTCGATGATCCGCCCAGCCCGCAACGTGATTCGCCGATCGGCCAGGCCGATCAGCAACGGATCGTGCGTGGCCAGAACCACTGCCATCCCGGCGTCGCGAGCAGCAAGAACCACCCCCGCGACCGCCGACCACGTCAACCGGTCCTGACCGACGCTCGGCTCGTCCAGTACCAGCACTGAGGGTCCGTGGGCGATCGCACCAGCCAGTGCGAGCCGCCGCTGCTCACCACCGGACAGGTGGTGCGGGTCAGCGCCGGACAGGGCAGACAGGCCGAGCACCTCGAGGAGACCGTCGGCCCGGGTTCGGGCAGCGTCCTCGTCCAGGCCAAGGAGCCGACTGGTCGAGAGCACGTCCCCGCGGACGGTGCGCGCCACAACAGCGTGTTCGGCCTGCTGCGGCACCCACCCGAAGCGGCCAGCCAAAAGGCGTGAGCTCCAGCGGTGAAGGGCACTGTCCGGAGGGGGACGTGAACCCCCACGCGGGATGCTCGTATCAATCCCGCCGGCTGCACGCATCCGGGAGCGCACGCCCAGACCGGCCAGAAGAACGTCAGCGGCACGAACCACGCCCAGGCTGGGTTCGTCGACACCAGCCAGGAGAGAAGTCAAGGTCGACTTGCCGGCGCCACTGGGACCGACCACCGCGAGGATCTCGCCTGCGCTGACGGTCGCGCTCACGTCCACCAAGGCCTGCAGCGGGATCGCCGTGCGGTTCGCGGACATGACCGAGGCCCGTGGCTGGCGGAGGACCGAGACCGACTCCGCCGACACCAGTACCTCACCAACAGCCACACCAGGGAGTGTCGGCGCACACAGATCGCGGGGGACGTCCAACGGACTCGGAGGCGCAACGCCGGGAACCCAGACCCCTTGGGCCGCAAGCGAATCCGCCGATGTGGCCAAAGTCGCTGCAACCCGCCCGTCAACGCGGATCCGGCCGCTCGGATCAAGCACGACCAAGCGGTCAACCTCGTCCACCCAGTCGGAGAGCCGGTGCTGAACCATCACCAAGGTCGCACCCGAAGTGCGCACTGCAGACAAGATCGCCCCACGCACCAAGGCGGCGGACGACGGGTCGAGCATCGAGGTCGGTTCGTCCAGCAGCACCAGCCTTGGCGTCAGTGCAAGAACCCCGGCCAGGGCCAGCCGTTGCGCCTCACCGCCGGACAGCGCAGTAGTGGGGTGGTCCTCGTCATAGGGGAACCCCACGGCGGCCAACGCCGACCGGACCCGCGACCAGATCTCGCTCCGCGGCATACCGAAGTTCTCGGGACCGAAGGCCACGTCGCGGCCCACCCGTCCGGCAACCAGCGCATCGTCGGGATCCTGCATCATCAGGCCGACCGACGAGCCCGCGGGTGGCAAGCCGTCGATCAGGACCGAGCCGCTGAGGTCACCGGTCTCGGTCGTCGTCAGGACTCCAGCCAAGGCGCGCAGCAGCGTGGACTTGCCCGACCCGCTGGGCCCGGCGAGCAGCACACGCGAACCCGCCGCGATCCGCAGGCTGATGCTGGCGAGCACCGGCTCCTTGCGACCGAAGGGACGCCAGGTGAGGTCGCGCACCTCGACGAGGGCGCCCCGTGGCACGGCAGGCGCCCCGGCGAGCAGGAGCTCAGGCTTGGTTCGACTCACGGACTTCCTGACCCGGGGGGAAGGCGTTCAGGGCACCGGCTCGGGCCAGTCCGCGCACCAGAGCCCAACCGCCCACCCCGGCGATGATGGCCCCTGAGACCATCCCGCAGCCCAGGTAGATGGC